>NZ_AYTW01000001.1 GCF_002752635.1 Mesotoga sp. Brook.08.105.5.1 | reverse complement strand
ACCACCGTGAACGTGTCGTAAGAACTACTAGTGTCATCTAAACCGGGGGGTGGAACTATCCCGGGATAAGTCTGGAGGAAACCTGCTTACTGTCCAGATGATGACCGGCATATAGGTGGCGTGACCCTGGTACAGGCTTCGATTAGGAACTTGGGAACCTGGATCTGGATGTTAAGGGAAAAGCCACAAGTGGAAGACCCACGAGGGTGAAAGTACCGATGCCAGATTCAGGGGCGGAACAGTCCGTAGTAGTGATGAAGCTCCTGTAATGGGAGTGGAGCGAAGGGACTGTGTTATCCAGTTTTGTAGGTTAGTCAACCAACTCTGTGCAGACAACCGAAAGGGAGGAACTGTGAACAGAGACAAGGAAGGAGCAAACAGACAAGATGAGGTCGTATGAAATCCCCTTTGTACACTGGACGAAGATCCGCTGTAAGCTTAAGAACAAAGACCCGCTGAACGCTGTGAAGAGCCGTCCTTAGTCCTTCGTCCCAGATCATGGACCCGTCCTTGGCGTTGGGAAGAGCCTGAGGTCAGAGGCAAGAGGTCGGAAGAGCAGATCTGGAATCCCCAGTCTTTTCCTACTTCACGTCATCTGGCATGATTCTGGCCAAGATCTCGATCCATCGCGAGAGAGGACATAAGATCAAGATAATCAAGAGCCTGACACAGCATATCTTGTTAAGGGAGGAAGAGCATCATATGATTTCTCACCAACTCTCTGACTTATGGAAATAATGAGCTCGAGAGGGGATTAAAGAACCCTTCAAGGCTTTTGGAGATCTCAGATCGTTACTTGGCCTCTTTGCTTTCCCCTTCTCTCTATTCTTTGGATAAATGGTTGAATTAAGAAGAACAGACCCTCGCTCTGGAAAAACAGGTTTTTTCCCTCAGCGACCAGAGAACCATTCAACGGCCAACCGATCTCGCCTTGCTCTTCCGATTCCCAACCTCGTCTCTCGTTTTCCCTGCAACTGCTCTTCACAGCGCCCAGCATGTTCTCTCAAGCGTTCAACGCCTCCTTCGCCCGAGAAGTCGGAACTGACCTGTGTTAGCAGACTGGCTCCTGAAGTTCCGCTGTACGCTTAAAAACAAGAACCCGCTGATCGCTGCTGAAGAATCGTTGAACCAATAAAAGCTTCCCCACGAAGCACGCATTGCGACCTGAACCGTTCTTGCCCAGCCCTGCGTCTGATGTTTTATTCCAGCATCACTTCTACTCTTGTTGATTTCGGAGGACGGTGGACCGATGACGGTCAACATTGTGCTCAGCAGCGTTCAGCGAAAAGCGGCTCTTTCCCCGCGAAGCGGGGCTTGGGTCCACTGATGCTCTTCAGTGCATTACGTCCCACCGAAGGTGGCATCACTTCCGCTGATGCTTTTCGGCGCATAACTTCCCCGGACGTTTTTCCGGGCATCACTTCCTGAGCAGCATCACTTCCTCGCGCTGCGAGCTTCACTTCCTGCCGGAGGCAGCATTGCGACCTGGGTTGTTCTTCCCAGCCTTGCGTCTTATTCCACTCTTTCCAACCCAAACCCGCTATCCACGACAACGGCTTTCCGCAGTTTCGATTTCATTTACTAAATGATAAAATGAGGGCATTCTTGGTTTTCTTCAGGATTAGTATGCATTCTTATTGAGGAGAGCTTCGATAAATGTAGCCGCAGATTTCCGCCAGAAGAGAAGTGTCATAGCAAAAGAAATCCGAACTTGCTTGTACTGTTGGTTCTTTATTGAAGAGGATCTTGAGTGATTTCTATAAATGGGCAGATCGTTGAAGCATCGGGCGTCTGTGAGTGAACCGAGTGTGGAACGATATCATATGGAAGGACGATGTGATGATGGATCAGTTAATAGGAAAGTTTTCAATGCTTGGTGTAGATAACGCTCCTGGACAGGAGACTCTTCAAGATGGCGAGGGGCTTCGACTGATAGGAGAGAAGATTACCGGAAGACCGGTTGATTTTTCTCATGGGGATGTCAATGCGTTTGAACCGATCCCGGGGTCATTAGATGCATTTGTAGAAGGCGTTCACTTGGGCGGTGAGCAAGCGTATACTGAGTACAAAGGAAGAGGCAACATACGAGAATGGTTGTCTGAAAAGCTTTCTGCTTTCACCAACACTACAATTTCTCCAGATACGCAACTCATTATTACACCGGGAACCCAGGGGGCGCTTTTTCTGGCAATGGGATCGTCAATTGGCCGTGGAGATAAGGTTGCAATAGTTGAGCCCGACTATTTCGCCAACAGAAAACTGGTGCAATTCTTCGATGGAGAAGTCATTCCAGTTGCATTGGATTTTCTGGAATCTGGTAGACGAGCCGGTTTGAATTTAGCCGAGCTTGAAGATGCTTTCAAAACTGGTGTTAGGGTCTTCTTGTTCTCCAATCCTAATAACCCGACCGGTGTCATTTATTCGTATGATGAGATTCGATCTATCGCTTTCCTTGCAAAGAAATATGATGTATCAGTTATCGCAGATCAACTGTATGCAAGACAGATATTCGATGGCAGAGTGTATACACATCTGTGTGCCCAAGACACGAAACCCGTCAGTCTAATCACAATCATCGGTCCATCCAAAACAGAGTCTTTAAGCGGCTATCGTTTGGGAGTTGCTTTTGGCTCCAAAAACATCATTGCACGAATGGAAAAACTACAGGCAATAGTCTCTCTGCGGGCCGGAGGATATTCTCAAGCGGTACTTACATCGTGGTTCAACGAACCAGAGGGATGGATGGAAGATCGAATAAGTGCACATCAAAGGATTCGAGATGATCTGGTGGCACTGCTTCACGGCGTGGAAGGTGTCAAAGTCAGAAAAACAGAAGCCGGTAGTTATCTTTTTGTGAGAATTCCCGAGTTGAGAGTCACCATGAGAGAGTTTGTGAAAATCCTAAGATTTCAAGCCGATGTTACGGTGACAATCGGAACGGAATTTGGCCCTCAGTTTACCAATAGTTTTCGGATCAATTTCTCTCAAGATCATCACTTTGCAGTGGAGGCAATTAAACGAACGGTACAGCTCATTGAAAGATACCGGAGAGAATAATGAGCGGTATTTGTTTAGCCAAGCTTCTCCCGGTTGCTCAGTAATGGTTATCGTTTGACGTCAAATCTGGATAAAGACAAGAAACAACCAGAGAATAGACTGATCTGGATTTGAAAATCGATCCCAATACGGCCAAGTTCAGTACATCTATGAGCTAGATTAGATATAGGCCGCTGTAAGCGACCCGGATGCGATCTCGATGACCCAGATAGTTGACCCATCGATGACACTTGAAAGTGTAGGCGACGAGACTGGGTAAGGTATTGAAAGGTTGCTTTCCCGATAGCTATAGACAGATACACTGCAAACAATCGAGTTCCGGGATTCATTCTTTGTGTGAAGCGTGGGAAGCGCACGATTCTGTCGAAGGAAAGAGATTGCAGTTATAGTTCCTGGAGTATAATCTGTTGTTTATTTGTACGGGGGGATTGAGATGAAAAACTCAGTTCTTGCCGTAATTGCTCTTCTATCGGCATCGCTTTTCGCTCAAGACGTTCCTGAATTGTATTCCGCTCCGGTTAAGAAAGTGCAGGTCGGCGATAAAAGAATGGCATACAAGGTCTTTGGAAAAGGTTCTCCTCTGTTGATGATCGCAGGATATGGTTCGCCCCTCGAGAGCTGGGATTCGTATGTTGTTTCTGCACTCTCAAAAGAGTTCACCGTTATAGTATTCGATAACAGAGGGATCGGAAGATCGACAACTTCTAATGCAACTCCTTCAATAGAGCCGTTTGCAAAAGATGCAGCCGATCTTGTCAGAACCATCGGTTCTGAAAAGGTCAGTGTGATGGGTTGGTCTATGGGAGGGTATATCGCGCAGGAGTTCGCTCTAAAATATCCCGAGTTGACAGGTAAACTCATCCTTCTCTCGACAAGCTGCGGAGGATCCGAGTCGATACCTCCTTCGGATGAGGAGATCTCTATGCTCCAGAACATGGGCGATCCTGAGGTGCTTTTGAAGGTTCTCTTCCTCACCGACTGGACCCTGGCTCATCTGGAGGTCGCTGCGAGATTTACGGGCTCCTCCAGTCAGGAAGAGAGTGGAGAGCAAAGATGAATTTCTGATCAGTACACTGCCGCTGGCAGCTGGAGCGGAACCTTCGAGAGACTGAAGTCGATCGAGTCAGAAACGATCATAATAACGGGAACGGACGATATTATTGTTCCCGCAAAGAACTCTCTGATCCTCGCAGAAGCGATAGAAAACTCATGTCTCGTGAGACTTAGTAACGGAGGGCACGGAGCTATCTATCAGTTTCCGGAAAAGATCGCCGGTCAGTTGATTGCTTTTCTGAAGTAGTACGACCGTTCGCTGATTCCCATAGTTCGATTAAACAGTGGCCGGCTTGCTCTCTTCCATCAGAAGGCTGCATGGATGAATGCAGTTCAACTTCTCAGAAGACGGTTACAACTGCCAGGCTTATCAGAGAGCTTCTCCTGTTGAAGGTTTATGTGTGTTGCCTTGTCCTTCAGCCCCTGAGGCCAAAGATTAACGGATAATATGTGCCACTTAATTGTCTCTTTTCAGTGAGAACTCTCAGTATTCTGTCTATGAGAAGCACCTGCAGCCTTATCTTGATATCTAGGACCTCGGATCGTCCAGCTGGATCCAGGTATTTCCGTGAACAGAGCTGCGTGAATAGCCCCTTCTTTTCACAAAAGTTTCTAAGCCGTATTGTTTTTCATCTTTTGTTGTCGGATAATTCGATCATTACTCCGTGCTTTGTTCGGACGCATGAGGTTGAGCTTTGAAGAGAAGTGGAGATGGAATGGCCATACTTGCGTACGTTCTAGTGAGTTTCTTCTGGGGATCTACTTATCTGGCGATAAAGATCGGCGTTGAAGGCATGCCGCCTATGTTCTTTGCCGGAGTGAGATTTCTCATTGCGGGCTCTATTATGCTGGTCTTCTCTGTCGTCCGAGGATACTCCTTTCCTTCGAGCAAGTCGGAGCTTTCTAGACTTTGGCTGGTTGGTCTTTTCATGCTTCTTGGTGGAAATGGACTCGTCGTCTATGCCGAACAGTGGGTTGATTCAGGCGTTGCTTCTCTCATAATGGCTACCATCCCGATCTTTGCCGGGGTATTGGAGCACTTTTTCATAAGAACGACACGGTTGACTTTGAAGGCGCTTTCGGGACTTCTGCTGGGTTTTTTCGGTGTCTACTTTCTTCTGGTTCCGGCCGAACACGGTATTTCTATCGACATCCCAGGAATACTTATGCTTCTCTCTGCCAGCTTCCTCTGGTCTACTGGAACGGTACTGTCAAAAACCTTCAAGGGGAACAGTTCGATAGTATCAAATATCGGGATTCAGATGTTTGCAGGTGGTGTGGGGCTTATGTTTGTCTCGGGCATAACTGGTGAATTTTCAAGAGTTAGGTTCTCGATGAACTCGCTTCTGGCAATTGCTTATCTCGTTGTTTTCGGGTCCCTGATTGCCTACAGCAGTTATATATATCTTCTTCAGAAGTGGCCGGCCACGAAGGCGGGTACTTATGCTTATATAAATCCACTGGTTGCCGTCTCACTAGGAGCCATCTTCCTTGATGAAAAGATCAACTTCCTCATGATCCTGGCAATGGGTGCGATTCTTCTCGGGGTACTCATAGTTCAGAAGTCAAAGATAAAAGTTGTCGGGTAGCACGGTTCCCTGCACAAAAAAGGCATGTCTTGAGAGACATGCCTTAAATCAGTCTCAAGAACTAGAGAGGATAGTGACACCTCACATGATGATCGGGTCCTATCTCCTTGAGAGCGGGGGCCTCTTTAGCGCAGCGTTCGTCTGCGAAGGGGCATCTGTTGTGGAACCTACAGCCGGAAGGGGGATTGATCGAACTGGGTATCTCCCCTTTCAACAAACGCTTTTCCCTTACGAACTTCGGATCCGGGACAGGGTTGGAAGCCATTAACAGATCAGTGTATGGGTGAGAGGGATGTTTGAAGATCGTATTCTTGTCTCCCATCTCAACTACTTCTCCGACATACATAACGGCCACTCTATCGGCGATGTAATCCACAAGGGATAGATTGTGTGTTATGAACATATACGTCAGGTTTTCTTGAACCTTTATTTCCTTCATCATCTTCAGAACCATTGCCTGAACTGAGACATCCAGTGCCGATGTAGGTTCGTCAAGAACGATGAACTTCGGTTTGAGAACCATGGCTCTCGCAAATGCAATCCTCTGTCTTTGCCCACCAGAGAATTCATGTGCGTATCTGTACATGTGATCGTCTATCAACCCTACTTCTTTAAGAACGGCCGCAATCCTGTCTCGTATTTCGACGTCGGTGATCTTGAAATGAATCTTCATCCCTTCCCCAATTATGTTCTTTATAAGCTTTCTGGGATGAAGAGAATTGTATGGGTCCTGGAAAACGATCTGCATATTTCTTCTAACTTCGAGCAGGTCCCTGCCTTTGAGTCCAAGTATGTCCTTTCCTTCGAATTCTATTTCACCTGAAGTCGGTTCTATTAGTCTGAGAATGGTTCTTGCAAGAGTCGTCTTTCCCGAGCCAGACTCTCCGACCACGGCAAAGGTTGAGCCCGTTGGAATGTCCATATTCACGTCGTCTACTGCTCTAACAAAGAGCTTCTTCGAGAAGATCGACTTCTTCACCGGAAAGTAAGTCTTAAGTCCTCTTATTTTGATTAAGGTCTCAGGCATCTTCTCTCACCTCGCTCTTTCCTTCGAAGAGATAGCAGGCAACGTAATGATCGGGCTCGATCTCCACAAATGGTGGTCTTTCCACTTTGCAGATATCCATCGAGTGCGGACATCTCGGGTGGAATCGGCAACCGGAAGGAGGGTTCACCAGATCGGGAACAGTTCCCTTTATTGCCTTGAGTTCATCTGTTCTTCCTACTCTCGGTACCGCCTGAAGCAGACCACCCGTGTAAGGATGTAACGGCTTTTCGAACAGTCTGGCAGTAGATGCATATTCGACCGAGTTTCCGGCGTACATTACAAGTACTTTGTCACAGAATTCCGCAACGACTCCCATATCGTGTGTAATCAACATGACGGCGTTCCCCATCTTTCTAGCCAGTTCGTCGAGCAACTCAAGAATCTGAGCTTGAATGGTAACATCCAGAGCAGATGTTGGTTCATCGGCTATTAACAGTTTTGGATGACTTGCAAGTCCCATGCCAATCATTACTCTCTGAGACATTCCACCGCTGAGTTCGTGTGGATAGCTGTTCATAACTCTTTCGGGATCAAGCCCGACAAGGCGTAGTATCTCTTTGACCTCGGGGTAGGTGTGCTTGATCTTGAGTTTCTTGGATTTCGCTATTGACTCACCGATCTGATAGCCTACCTTCATTACCGGGTTCAGCGATGAACGTGGTTCCTGGAATATCATAGACATTTCGGCGCCTCTTACCCGATTCATCTTCTCTTCGGTGAGTTCGACGAGATTCGTGCCATTGAAAATCACTTTTCCTTCCTGAATCTCACCGGGCTGTTCTATCAATCGCATTACTGCCAGAGATGTAACTGACTTCCCGCAACCGGTCTCCCCGACGACTCCCAGTCTCTCACCGGAATCCATCCAGAGGTCGACACCATTGAGTGCCTGGACGACTCCCCTGTATGTGTAGAAAGATACCTTCAGGTTGGATACGTCCAGTAGTTTTCCTTTCAGCTCCATAAGATTACCTCCTCAACCTTGGATCGAGCATGTCTCTTATTCCGTCACCGAGGAGGTTGAATCCCAGGACGACAAACGCGATGAATATTCCAGGGAAGGTGGATATCCACCACTGGTCTATCAGGTAATTCCTGCCGTCGGAAACCATGGCTCCCCATTCAGGCGTCGGGGGCTGAACTCCTAATCCGAGAAAGCCGAGACTTGCTGCGGTGAGGATTATCGTTCCCATCCTTAGGGTCAGCTGAACTAGAACGGGAGAGATGCACATCGGTAGAACGTGAAGGAACATTATCCTGAGATTGCCACCACCTGCCGCACGTATAGCTTCAATGTATGGCTGTGATTTGACTTTTGTTGCTTCTGCCCTTGATAGCCTCGCATAAGTTGTCCAAGTGACAACAGATATGGCAATTATCGTGTTTGTCAGATTTGGCCCCAACATAGCCGCAAAGGCCATGGCGAGCACCAGACTTGGAAAGGCTAGGAACATGTCGGTTATCCTCATGAGAACTTCGTCAACAATCCCTCCAAAGTAGCCTGCCGTGACACCCACTATGATACCGATCGATCCGCTGATCACCGAAACCAGGAATATGATCCACAGAGCGATTCTCGATCCGATAATTACCCTGCTGAAGATGTCCCTACCGAACTGATCTGTTCCGAAGAGATGCTGCCAGCTGGGAGCCTGGAGCTTGTTCTGTAGATTTTGCTGGACCGGATCGAATGGCGCGATCAGAGGCGCGAAGGCGGCCATGAGCAGGAATATCAGGATTATCGCCGATCCGATCATCGTGAGGCGGCTCTTTCTCCAGAGAAAGACTGTATGCTTTAAATCATCCATGAATGGTTTAGATACTTTTACTGTCTTTTCCATCTAGATCACATCCTCATCCTTGGATCGAGAAGAGCGTAGAGAATATCTACAATGAGATTCGCAATCGAGTAAATAAGTGCTATATACAAAGTACCACCCATTATTGCAGGATAGTCAAGGAAGAGCATTCCGGTGGTAATGTATCTTCCGAGACCTGGCCAAGAAAAGACCGTTTCTGTAAGAACGGCTCCCTCCAACAAGCCTCCAAAGACGAGCCCGATTATCGTAACGGTTGGTATCAGAGAATTCCTCAGCGCGTGGCGATAAATTACGACGTTCTTTCTCAAACCCTTTGATTTTGCAGTTCTTATGTAGTCCTGTCGCAGTACGTCGAGCATACTGGCTCTCGTAATCCTTGCGATGGATGCCGTAGCGTTATAGCCTAGAACAAAAGCAGGAAGAAGAATGTGCATCAAGGCTTCCTTGAAAGTGTCCCACTGACCGGCGATAATCGAGTCTATCAGGTACATTCCCGTAACTCTCGGAGGTGGGTTGGTAAAAAAGCCCAGCCTTCCGCTTCCGGGAAGCCATCCCAGCTTGAAGTAGAAGACAAGCAGAAGAAGAAGTCCTATCCAGAATACCGGCATAGAGACACCCAGTATCGAAAAGACTCTCGAAAACTGGTCTATAGCTTTGTTACGGTGAACGGCCGACAATATTCCAAGAGTAATACCTAAAAAGATAGAGATGATTATCGCAACTAAGGCAAGCTCCATCGTGGCAGGGAAGTAGTTCATTATATCTTTCATGACGGGATTCGAGGTCTTCAAAGAAACGCCGAAATCACCTCTAACCGCGCCGGTAATGAAGTTGACAAATCTAATTGCAAGTGGTTGGTCATATCCAAGCTTCGCCTTCAATCTATCAACGGCCTCAGGCGGTGCGTTTCCCCCGAGAATAGCCCCAACCGGGTCGGCGGGTATTACATTTGCTATAAAGAAGACAATACAGGCGACACCGAAAAGCACTATGACCATCAAGAATAGTCTTCTGAGTAAGAATTGTCCGAAGTTCATAGAATTACCCCCGCATCAATATCTGATTTTTCAGAAAGAATACGCCCCGTTCAAGAGAACGGGGCGGGGGACACATTACTTAGAAACCTTTGTGAAGTCGAACAGCATTCCGTAGCCGAAAGCCGCTTCTTCAAAGTTCTTGACTTCTTTGCGAATTCCCCAGAACTCTACAGTCTGGTATAGCATCGCAAAAGGCCCATTATGGAACCAGTATTCTGTAAGATCCTTGTAAATTTGTTCACGCTTGTCTGGATTGGGTTCTATCTGACCCCATTCACAAAGTGTCGCTGCATAATCGTCGAACCATGCATTTCTCCACGCTAGCTGTTTTGCCCTGTAGTTTGCATGAGCCATTGCAAGGTTGTCCGGATCGGGATAGTCATTGCCCCAGCCGGCAATGATCATCTGATGACCCTGTGCACGATACTTGGCGTACATCTGAGAAGACTGCATTATTACTATATTGGCCTTTATTCCTGAAAGCGCCAGGTCTGCCTGGATCTTCTCGGCCTCTGCCTTTCTCGTGTCAGTATTGCTGGTCAGAAGCTCAACTTCGAATCCATCAGGGTATCCTGCTTCGGCGAGAAGAGCCTTAGCTTTTTCGATATCCTGGTAGAATGGGTTTTCTTCCACATAGCCGAAGTAGCCCTTGTTTATGAACCCCTGTACTAGGAGAGCGTTATTGAGCATAATGTCTTCGACGATCTCTTCGTAATTGATCGAGAACCTTACGGCTTCTCTTACCTTAGGGTTCGCAAGGGGTCCCCAGGTAGCATTCATCGCGAGATACTCGTTTGAATGTCCCGGAACCTTGACTTCAACTATGTCGGGATTTCTCTTGGCCTCTTCAAGCAGCTGTGGCGTAAGATCCCAGGCAACATCGATGTCTCCTCTTTCAAGAAGAAGTCTCTGGTTAGATGCTTCGGGGATGTCTCTAATCATGATTCTCTTCAGAGGGGGCTGTTCGCCGTAGTAATTCGGATTGGCTTCAAGAAGGATAACGTTGTTTCTCTCCCACTGAACGAGAACGTATGGGCCTGCACCAGCGGAGTGATCTGTAAGCCATGCGCCACCAAGGTCTCCATCTACTTCGTGTTCAAGGACTACGTCTTTGTTGACGATACCTGTGAACATGTTGGATAGAATCCCAAGTGTGATGTTTTCTGCATAAGGAGCGTTCAAGGTTATGGACACAGTGTAATCGTCGATCTGCTTTATCTTCTCGTCCACGTTGTCCTTGTTTATGCCGAAGATATCGACCAAGAACCACGCAGAAACAGACTCGAGAACAACTGGTCTCTTCAGAGAGAAGAGAACATCCTCGGCTGTTAGGGCATCACCGTTGGAGAATTTGACTCCCTTCCTGATATTAAAGGTGTAGGTAAGTCCGTCATCGGAAATCTCCCAGCTCTCGGCAATGTCTGGGACTGGAACGATGACGCCGTCAATTGCCTCTAGCTTGACTAATTGAGCATAGATGGCAGCGACGATTTTGTTCGGAAAGACCTCATAGGCAACGGCAGGATCCATGGTAATAAAAATACCGGTGTTTGCGCCTATTACAAGAGTGTCTTTTGGAGTTGCAGCAAATCCCATGGCTGCAACAAGAAGTACCATTAGTGAAATCAATATGAAGCTTCGCTTCATTCTTGCACCTCCTTTTCCCACGTACAGGGTGATGACAAAATTAGAACAAAATAGGATACTGTCTATCTTTCTCCTGTCTGAATCCGACAGGATCGACATTCTTAAGCAATAAATGAGAATCCAAATCGTGATACGTGAATGCGCCGGTTCCAGCAGCGAAATGGACGCTTTGAGAGACTCCTACACCAGACTCGCTCATGCAGCCGATCATAAGACCTATACCCGCGCTGTTACACATCTCTACAATCGCAAGAGCGTCTGAGAGTCCCGACTTCATGAGTTTGATATTCACGTAATCAACTGCGCCTTCCTTTATGAGTCTCATAACGTCATACTTCGTCTTTGCGCTTTCATCTGCGCCAACAGGATACATGGAGCCCTGCCTGATTATTTTCAGCCCTTCGAAATCTTCGGCAGGCACCGGTTGTTCGAATATCCCCACGGGCACATCGTTTCTGTACATTGCATCTATGAATCTCAAAGCTTCTTTGGGTGTATAGCCTGTGTTTGCATCTATCACATACCTGACACCCTTGATCACATCGTTGACTGCCAGTACCCTGGCAATGTCGCTCTTAACATCTTCGCCGACCTTCATCTTGATAACTTTATGCCCCGCTTCGAAGATCTCCTTAGCGTCATGGACCGTCTCTTCCAGACTGCCTATGCTGACCGTCTTGTCGGTCTCGACGTAATCCTTCATTCCGCCAAGAATCTGATAGACAGGTGTAGAGATCAATCTGGAAAAGGCGTGAAGAGTGGCAAACTGAATGGCAGCTTTCAAACTTGGCGCCGTTCTAGAATATGAATCGAGCTTTGCGAAAATCCTTCTGTAGTCTCGAACATCGAGATCCTTTATCATCTCGAGAATTTCTTTCTGGAGCTGAAAAATGGCGGCTCCGCTCTCTCCATTAACTCTGAAAGACGAAGAAGATTCGCCCAGACCGATCGTTCCGTCCGACAGAACTAATTCAACTTCAATATTTACTTTGGAGCTGGAGACATTGTTTGCAATGTGAAAAGGTTTTACGAAGTCCCATTTCTTTTCGGTGAAACGCAGGTCCTTGATCCTCATCCTTTCCTCCCCAAATATGAAAGTACTATCCACTACCAAAAAGTATAGAAAACATCTATACAATAATACCTTAAATCACTACTTCATCAAAATGGATTGATAGACTCGGCTTTCTAATAATTAGTTATATCATACTTCGGGTAACGTCTGCAAAACATCAAATCAAGGCTTTTGTGATTTACTCAATAATGCTGCACCATACGCTTCCATCTATGTCATGATATTTGACGGCTAACCTAGCGCGGTTAGTTCAGAAGAACAAGAAAGAGCGTTCTCGTGGCAAAACAATCGCATAGACAAGACGCATTGCCGCCTTCGGCAGGAGGCATAATAAACCCGCTTTTCGCTGAACGCTGCTGAGCACAACGTTGACCGTCAACAGTCCACCGTCCTCCGAAATCAACAAGAGTAGAAGTGATGCTGGAATAAAACATCAGACGCAGGACTGGGCAAGAACGGTTCAGGTCGCAATGCGCGCTTCGTGGGGAAGCTTTTATTGGTTCAACGTTGTCTTCGTCAGCGATCAGCGGGTTCAAGTTCTTAAGCGCGCAGCGGATCTTCGGGGCAGGGCTGCTCACTACATCCCTTCGCGACATCCTGCTTCAGGCCAGGATATCGTGCTTTTCGGAGCCTTGCGTCTTATTCCACTCCAACCCCCAACCGGTGTTACCCGTAACCTCGGTCATCTATATCCTTCTTACTATTTTAAACTTGCTTTTGTCTGCTCTGTACAATGAGATAACATACTCGATGCAGATATCACTCTTTGTGTACGTGAATCTCTTTCTCATTATTGCGCAGTCATCCAGTTCCTGACGAAGAAAACGGGCTTCTTCTTTCTTTAGCCTTGTGAGTTCCATTTCTTCTTCTGCATAAGAGATATTGATTCCGTACTCCTTTCTTAGGATTCCGTACAGAGACTCCTTTTCCATGTCTCTCTGTGTAATATTGAGCAAACGGATATCCGCTCCCACATTTAGATATGCTTCTTCAATTGCGTAGGGTTCTCCTTCGAGAAATCTAACTCTTTTCAGGAGCACGACCATTGCGTCTGCTGGGATATCGAAGAGCTCTACTGCATCTGCTGGGACTCTGACTAGTCTGTTCTCCAAAACTACAGACCGGGTCTCACTGCCGCGCTTTCTAGCCTCATCCGTGAATCCTGTGAGTATGGCAAGCTGCTCTTCGCGCTTAGATCCTGTGACGAAGGTCCCCTTCCCCTTAAGCCTTTCGATGAACCCCTCTCTTCTTAGCTCATCCATTGCTCTCCTGACAGTAAGTCTGCTTATGCTGTACTGTTGGCAAAGCTCCTTTTCCGTGGGAAGCTTATCGCCCTTCTGATACTTTCCGGAATTGAGGGATTCCTTCAAGTCAACGTACAACTTGTAGTATAGTGGAATCGGCGTTTCACCCATGATGGCCCCCTTCAATCACGATAATTCAGTTCACCGGGATAGAGGAGACAATCCTCAGCGAACTCTATGAACTCCATCCCTGACTGTTTCCATTGGCTGTAGTCAAGCTTTCCGGTTCTAATCTTCTGTGCGCTATTCGCAATGCCGATAAGATCATCTGAGCGGTCCATTATCTCAAATTGTTCATATTTTAGCAAATAATCCATCATCTTCAAAGTTATCACAAAGAAGTTGTCGTCATTTCTCGGAAAGAACTCTACCCCGCTGCAGCTGGCATTTGCGTACTTCCGGTAGAAGGGCATGAATTCACGGCTTCGTAATCTGAGATCGGGAAACTCTCTCTTCAGAAATGCTGCGAAATCCGATCCATTGATCCACGGAGCGCCTATCAAGATAAAGGGCTTGAATGTGCCGCGGCCTTCAGAGACGTTTGTGGTTTCAAAGAAGCAGGTTCCCGCGTAACCTAGAAGAGATTCGTAGGTCGGCACATTTGGTGAAGGCACATTCCACAAAAGAGACGTGGCATCGTAAGTTTCGCCGTTCCAACCTTCAAGCTTCACGACTTGCAGGTCGAGATCGAGTTTCATGAGCTTCTTGAAATATTGGGCAAGCTCTCCTGCCGTAAGTCCGTACTGGAGGGGCAGTCTATAGCCACCAACAAAGGTCTGCAACTCGTCATCTATTCTGCTTCCGAAGACCCCTCTGCCCAGCGGGTTCGGCCTGTCAAAAATTACGTACTGAATTCCGGCTTCCGCCGCTGATTCCATTGTATAGGCGAGAGTATAGATGAATGTGTAGAATCTCAGGCCAACATCCTGAATGTCGTATACGACTACATCAAGCCCTTCGAGATCTTCCTGCAAAGGTTTGCGCTTATCCCCGTATAGACTTACCACAGGAATGCCGTATTTTGGATGGAGATCGTCGTTTACATGCGCCCCGTCGGCTACTCCTCCAAGTCCGTGTTCAGGGGTGAAGATCTTTTTCACATTGAGTTTGCTTTCGAACATGAGGTCAATTCCCCACTTCAGATCTGAGTCAACGAATGAGTAGTTCGTGACGAGACCGATCGCCTTGTTTCTTAGATCTTTGAAACCTCTTTTCCGCAAGACATCTATTCCCAGCGAAACCATACTATAACCCCCTCCAGGTAATGTATACTTATCAATCACAATCATGCCATATTGTCATATCATTTTCCCACTCGTGGAGAGTCTTTGACAAGTATCGGTTGGAATTGACAACGGAAAAGAAAAGAGCCGACATCGGTCGGCTCTTAGCGGTTGGTCGATCGGTGGTAAGGGTTTTTAGGATTCATTTCTGTCCGTAGTGATTCTTTACGAAGTCCTGCATCTTAAGACACTCCTCGTGAGAAATTACCTGAGGAGTTCCTATGATTGTTGCCATGATAATCGTTTTTGCCGACTTCTCAAGTACCTCGGCCACCTTGAAAGCATCGCTCAGGTTGCTACCAACGCAGACTGCTCCGTGGTTCGCGAGAAGCACTGCATTACTGTTTCCGAGAGCCTCCACAACGTTAATGGCCAATTCCTCAGTCCCGGGAAGCGCATACTTTGCACACTTGACGCCTTCTCCGATTATCTGTACGAGTTCCTCCGAAACTGCGGGCACATCTTTTCTTGCTATGGCGAATGCCGTTGAGTACTGAGGATGAGTGTGAATCACCGCCCCAACATCTGACCGGTGTTTGTAGATCATCCTGTGCAGCGCATGCTCTATACTTGGCTTTCGCTTGCTGTCAATAGTATTGCCTTCCATATCTGCCATCACAATATCATCGATCTTCAAGCAGCCATAGCTCATCCCGCTCGGAGTTATTAGGAAGGTTTCATCATTCACTTTAACGCTTATGTTTCCCCATGTTCCAACAGTCATACCCCGATCTTCCATTTTCTTACAGGCATCCAGCACCAGTCCTGCAAATTCATCTTTATTCATCCGCATACGCCTCCAATTCTGCCATCATTGAACGTGTTCTATCGTAGATTCTCTTGTATATACCAAATAAGTTGTCGTATTTTTCTGCTCTAGCGGGATCGGGATCGACCCTCTCGACACGCCTTATGAGATGGGCCGCCTCCAGGGGGTCGCGTATCTCCTTTGTTGCAAGAAGGGCGAGTATTAGGTTTCCTATAGAGCCTGTGTCCTGGGTCTCGAGCGTCATGACTTTCTTTCCATAGACATCGGATTGGATCCTTCTCCAAACAGGGCTCTTGCTTCCTCCGCCCATGACATTCACGCTGTCGAAACTCACACCCAGCTCTTCAACGACCTTCATGCAATCCTTTATTGAAAAGGAGACCCCTTCCATGATTGCCCGAACCATGTGGGCTTTGGAATGCTTGATTGTAAGTCCGAAGAAAACACCGCGAGCCTTTGAGTCCCAGAGAGGCGTTCTCTCTCCCATAAGATAGGGGAGGAAGACCAGCCCCTCGGATCCGAGAGAAACCTTTTCGGCCATCGAAGAGTATTCGTCGAAGACTTCGTTGCTTCTTTCTTTGTCGAATGTGTTTCTGAACCACGTTAAGCTGGAAGCGGCGGTTTGAGTTATTCCAAGAATGTCCCAGTAGCCTTCCAGGGGATAGCTCCAGCACATAACTCTCTTTTTTGGGTCGATAACGGGTGTAGATGTACATGCCGCCACAACTCCGGCAGTGCCAACTATGCAGGATACCTCGCCTTCGCCGAGAAGGCCGGAGCCTAATTCGGCCACAGAGTGGTCTGAGCCTCCGTTGACAACTGGAGTTCCTTCCAGCAGACCAGTTTCCTTCCCTGCCCTTTCGGTTATGTGGCCCATTATTCTTGCCGAAGGCATTACATCGGAAAGAAGATGGCCGTCCAAGCCTATCAGGTCAAGGGCTTCGGGGCTCCATTTGTTGGTTCTTATGTCGAAAACTGCTGTCCCGGACGCGTCGGATGGATCAGTGATTTTGTTGCCGGTCAGCAGGTACTTTATGTAATCCTTGGCGATCATTATCGACTTCGTTTTCGCGAAGACTTGTGGTCTGTGTTTTTTCACCCAGCAAATCTGCGGTGCTGCATATGTAGTCGTTGGAAAGTTCCATGTGAGTTCGAAGAGCCTATCTGCCCTTCCATCTTTGTTCCATTGCTCTATTATTTCGCTGCTTCTCTGATCGAGCCAGGTAATCGAAGGGCCTATAGGATTATCTTCAGAGTCGAGATAGACGTGAGTGTGCATCTGACCGCAGATCGAAATCGCATTTACAAGTTTGGGAAGGCAGGCGTCATGAGACTTGAGCTCCTTTATACAATCGATAATCCCCTTCCACCAGAGCGCAGGGTCCTGCTCGGCCTGTCCCGGTAGTTCAGAAATTATAGGATACTCGGCATAAGCAGATCGCTGAATCTCACCACTCATGGAGACAAGAGTGACTTTGACTCCCATTGTTCCCAGATCGATGGACAGAATCCCTTCCTTCATTACTGCCTCCTGATATTCCATCTGCACTTGTGGACAACACTTTTGCTGATTAACAGTGTGAGTAAAGTGTATCAACAAAGTGATTACTTCATATCGCCTACACTTATTAAGCTTACCAAAAAGATTCAAGCAATGTGAAATCGGATTAGAGACAAGTAACGGGAGACTCTTGCGATTACAACTGCTCTGGGTCAAAAACGTGCGTCAATCGCTATTCCACAAAGGGCTTTAGAAGGGACTTGAGTTACAGGAGTTCGGACTCTCTAATCATCATAAAACTCATTATTCTTCTCAAAGAGGAACCACGGCCGATATCATACAAGAATCGAGACTATCAAAGCTTAAATGTCATTCATCAGCCGTAAGTCTCAATAATCAGATTCCTTCGGGTATGGATTTGAAAGAATGAATTGATAAAATGAGTTTGATCACAAGTTATCAGGTTAGTGTTTTAAGTAGTTTTCTATGGTTTTTTGATGGGCCGGCCTACCGGTCACATAGAAGGAGGGATGCGAATGAACAAGAAATTTCTGATGCTCCTGCTCTGTGTCTTGTTTACAGTTGCTGTCTTAGCAGCCAACTATGAAATCGCCGTTGTTGTTAAGATCGGTGGAATTCCCTGGTTCAACAGAATGGAAGTCGGTGTCAAAGATGCCGCTTCAGAACTCGGGGTGAACGCTTACCAGATAGGGCCTTCAGATGCAGATCCTGCTCAGCAGGTGAAGATTGTTGAAGACCTTATTGCCAAGGGCGTCGATGCAATCTGTGTAGTACCTAATGATGCTAAGGCTCTTGAGCCTGTCTTCGAGAAGGCAAGAGCGAACGGCATCATTATCATCACTCACGAGTCGCCAGAGCAGAAGGGTGGCGACTGGGACGTTGAAACGATAGACAACGTCAAGTTCGGAGAGGCGAACTTCGAAAAGCTCGCGCAGCTGATGGGCGGAGAAGGAGAGTTTGCGGTATTTGTCGGCGGGCTTACAGTTCCGCTTCACAACTTCTGGGCAGATGTAGGCCTTGCATATGTTGCAGAGAAGTATCCGAACATGAAGTTGGTGACCGAGAGGATTCCGTGTGGCGAAAGTGTGGAGCTTTCCTATCAGAAGACACTCGAGCTTCTCAATGCTTACCCGAACTTGAAGGGCATAGTCGGGTTCGGCTCTCTAGGCCCGATCGGTGCCTCTCAGGCTCTCAACGCAAGGAACATGAAGGGAAAGGTTCAGATTGTAGGTACGGTAATTCCGAGTCACGCTGACCCTTACCTGAAGCAGGGTTTGATGCAGTGGGGTTACCTGTGGGATCCGAAGGATGCCGGATTTGCACAGGTTTATCTTGCGAAAACACTGCTGGACGCAAAGAATGCTCTTGCAGAGGCCGGAGTTCCGGAAGGTATTGTGCCGGTGGTCGTCGATGGCTTTGAGATACCCGGTCTTGGAAAGGCAACTCTCGAAGGAAACATAGTCAAATTTGACGCGCAAATCGATATAACTGCTGAAAACGCCCTTTCTTACGGGTTCTGATTTCGAGAGGGGGTCCGCCCCCCTCTCTTTCCGGTGATGTAATTATGGCTGAGAAGTTGTTGGAGATGAAGAATATCTCGAAGAGATTCGGAGGTGTACTTGCCCTCGATTCAGTCGATTTCGAAATGGAGAAGGGAGAGGTCCACTGCCTGGTTGGTGAGAACGGTTCGGGCAAAAGTACCCTGATAAAGATCATCTCGGGTATTCACTCGCCCGATCCCGGCGGCGAGATATATGTTGACGGCAGGAGAATAAGTCACCAGAAGTCTTCAAATAGCGTAAGGGAAGGTATTCAGGTAATATATCAGGATTTGTCGCTCTTCCCGAATTTGACTGTGGCCGAGAACATCGCCATCTCTTCCAGAGTGGAGACCGGAAGCCGTCTAATGAACTGGAAAGAGACCGAAAAAGAGGCCGTCAGAACCATGAAGAAGATCGGAGTTTCTCTTGATACTCGAAGGGAAGTCAGCCAGCTATCCATTGCAGAAAGACAAATAGTTGCTATCTGCAGGGCAATAAACGCGAATGCACGGCTGGTGATTATGGATGAGCCGACAGCTTCTCTCAGCAAGAATGAAGTTCAGTCTCTCATTAAAGTGATCAACGAGCTTCAGAACAGAGAGATAGCCACGCTTTTCGTCAGCCACAAACTTGATGAAATAATGGCTGTGGCCCAACGAGTTACGGTTCTTCGCGACGGAAAGAAAGTCGGAGTGTTTGACGCTTCGGAGCTTACAAGACAGAAACTCTCATATCTCATGACGGGAAAAGAGTTCGAATACTCGAAGCTTCCTCCATATTCTGGCGATGAAGTCGTTCTTGAAGTGAGAAAGCTTTCCAGAACCGACAACTACAAAGACATTGATCTAAAGGTTCACAAGGGAGAGATAGTCTGTATTACAGGGTTGATGGGTTCAGGCAGAACCGAGTTCGTTCTCTCTCTATTCGGAATGAATCCTCCCGACGACGGAGAGATCTTGTTAGAAGGGAAGAGAATCAACCCTCGAAGTGCCCTGGCCGCTATGAGAGCTGGGATTGCATATGTGCCCGAGGATCGATTGCAACATGGTCTCGTTATGGAACAGTCAGTAAGCAAGAACATTGTGCTTACGTTTCTGAAGAGAATACTGTCGAAAATCAGGCTCTTGAGCAAGGTCAAGGAGAGAACAGAAGTGAGGCGTTGGGTCGATGAACTTTCGATAAAGATTCCGTCTGTTGATTCTCCCGTGAATACTCTTTCCGGCGGCAACCAGCAGAGAGTTGTAATCGCCAAGTGGCTTGCAATAAACCCGAAGGTGTTGATCCTTGATTCGCCGACGGTGGGAATCGATGTTGCCGCAAAAGACAGCATATATAAGATAGTAAGAGAACTGGCGGCAGAAGGCATTTCTATTATCATGATCACCGATGAAGCTGAAGAAGCCATATACCATTCAAATACGACGTACATAATGAGTGCGGGCAGAATAGTCGGTAAGTATAATTCCAGCGAGCTTACGGAGAAAGAGCTGTATGAGAAGATCAACGGACAGTAATTCAGTATTGAGAAAGGCATTCGGCAAGAGCGAATTCTACCTCTTGCTTGTGATAGTCGTAGTGTCTCTGTTTTTCACTATTATGAAGCCAAGCTTCCTGACCTTCACCAATATTTACGGCATGGTGGAAAGCAATTCTTTCCTTGCAATTATGGCTGCGGGTGTGCTCGTTGTCCTAATCTCTGGAGGGATTGACATTTCTTTCACTGCCATCGCTACTGTTGCGCAGTATGTAATGGCTACTATCGTTATACATTGGGGCGGAAATATGTTCCTGGCCTTTGCTATAGGAGGGGTTGTAGGAATTGCTCTGGGTTTTATCAACGCTTTACTGATTTATTTCCTCAAAACTCCGCCAATAATAGTGACGATCGCAACCATGAACCTGTTCTACGGCCTTCTGATATTTATAAGCGGCGGTACCTGGATTTACGGCTTCCCAATGTGGTTCATGGAGAGGAATCTCGTCAGATTCGGAGACAACCCGGGAATTACTATACCGATTCTAGTTCTTGTTATTTCCTTCATTCTTACGTGGCTGATACTTAAGCACACGGCTCTGGGAAGAAACATATACGCCGTGGGCGGAAATCAAGAAGCCGCAAGACGTGTGGGCATAAGCGTTCTCAAGACGCAGCTTTTCGTCTATTGTTACATGGGCTTTCTAGCAGGCATAGCTTCTACGGTCCAGGCGAATATGATGCTCACTGTAGCTCCCAATGCTCTTATGGGAAGAGAGCTCGAAGTCCTGGCTGCGGTGGTGCTCGGAGGTGCGAGTTTGGCCGGAGGTACTGGGAGCATCCTCGGAACGATTCTGGGATTTGGTCTAATAGTAATTGTTCAGAACGGGTTGACGCTGTTGGGAATCTCTTCTTATTGGCACAAGGTCTTCGTTGGGGCCATAATTGTCATTAGCGTAGGAATAACAGCATACCAGAGGAAACTGCGCGAGAGAAAAGGGGCGATAATCAATGTCGAAGAGTGACACTAAGAGAGGAATACTGTCGAAGAACTCAGAGATTTTCTCCCTGGGAGTAATACTTGCGATTCTCGTCTTGCTGTTTTCACTCGCTCTCCCCGGCAAGTTCCTCAGACCAAGCAATCTTCAGTCTATGGCCTTCCAGCTTCCCGAACTGGGAGTGCTTGCCTTCGCGATGATGATAACTATGCTTACGGGTGGGATAAACCTCTCCATAATAAGCTCGGCGAATCTCTCGGGAATAATCATGGCAATGATTCTGACAAGAAATGTGACTCCCAACATGGGAGGGAGTGAATTGGGCTGGATAGTGTTTCTGGCGATTCTCGCAGGAATGTCCATTTCGCTGATAGTGGGTCTTGCGAACGGAGTGATAATAGCATATATAGGGATCTCTCCGATTCTTGCGACACTTGGTACGATGACGCTTCTAGAAGGAATAAGCCTCGTAATAACAAGGGGGTACGTGATTTCGGGCCTCCCCAGGAGTCTTCTGGTAATCGGCAACGGTACATTTCTGGGAGTCCCCGTTCCTATGTTCATTCTGATAGCGGTCGCGATAGCAGTGGCGATTTTGCTTAACAAGACTCGTCTGGGTCTATCCACTTACATGATTGGTTCGAACATCAAGGCGACCGGTTTCTCTGGGATAAATACGAACAAAGTGATTATTCTCGTATACATGATATCTGGTCTTCTTGCAGGTATCGCATCACTGATAATGATAGCCAGATTCAATTCCGCAAAAGCCGGTTATGGTTCTTCATATCTTCTAGTTACCGTGTTAGTTTCAGTTCTGGGTGGAATCAATCCAAATGGTGGATTTGGAAAGGTGTCCGGTGTTTTCCTTGGGTTGGTCTTGTTGCAAGTGATCTCAAGCGGCCTGAACCTTCTTGGGATAAGTCAGTTTCTCACGCTGGCGCTTTGGGGTGCACTCCTCCTTGGTGTAGAGGCTCTAAGATTAGCCAGGAGGAGAGTCAGATAAAACAGATATGCTGGAGTTGAGCAAATGGCTTTGAAGAAAGAAGACAGAAGACAAAACATTCTCAGCGTTCTTTCCGAAAGAGAATCGATCAATACTCAAGAACTTGCATCCCTAATGGATGTTTCTCTCGTCACGCTGAGAAGAGACTTGAGAGATCTGCAGAAATCCGGCCTCCTTATCAACGGATACGGAGTCGTAAGAGCGGTGAATCAAGAAACAGATCCCAACAGCTTCTTCTTGAGAAGACTCAGAGTAGAGAGAGAGTCAAAGGAGATAATAGCCTCAAAAGCTATAGAGTATGTTGAAGAAAACGATGTCCTCTTCATAGATGAAAGCACCACATGCTACGTTTTTGCTTTGAAGCTATCCAGGGCTTTCAATAAACTGCACATAATCACGAATGGAATCAACATCCTGCTTGCCCTATCGAAAATACAGGGGTTTTCAGTTGAATCGAGCGGCGGAAGCCTACAGTATGGATTTGATTCGCTCATCGGACCTAGAGCCGAAAGTCTCGTGAGCTCCATATATGCAAACAAGTTCTTCTTTTCGGCAGCCTCGTTCAGAAGCAAGATAGGTACCTTCGAACTCAGTCCGTTTTCTGCTAGTATAAAGAGAAAAATGCTTCTCAACTCGAGTGAGAGAATACTTCTAATAGACAGGAGCAAATTCGATGTTATTGCTCCCTTCAAGATGGCTGAAGTTGGCGAAATAAACAGAGTCATCACTGAAGAGAAAGATTTTATACCTTCACTTCATAGTTGAGAAATCTTCCTGGAAGTCGATAAGACGAATGGCAAGAGCCGGTTATCGCTGACACAAGATGTATTGCCGCCTTCGGCGGGGCGCAAGGTTGGCTGCCCCAGAAAGTGATGCTGGAATAAAACATCAGACGCAAGGCTAGCGAAGATCACGCTAGGTCGCAGTGCCCGCTTCGCGGGGAAAGAGACGCTTTTCGCTGAACGCTGCTGAGCACAACGTTGACCGTCAACGGTCCATCGTCCTCCGAATCGGAATGCCGGCGAAGATTGTTCAGGGACGCAATGCCCACTTCGTCTGGGAAGCTTTTGCTGGGTTCAACGTTGTTTTTAGCAGCGATCAGCTTTGAGGAGACATCCTTGGTCCATCGTCCCAGATCATGAACCCGTCCACCGAAAGGATCAATCGAGAAAGAGCATTGTCGAGAGCTTCACTGCGAGAGTGCAGGGTTCATAGCGTAACGAACCTTACGGTGACGGGTTCGTTGTCGAAGCACCATTTGCCGGCTCTTTCAACGAGCCTCCCCTGATTCTCAGGAATCTTGGAGGCTTCTTCAAGAGCTTTTTTCATGGCCTCGATAGCTCTCGTCTCGTTACCTTCAAAGCTAAGGCCGAGTTTGTTCGCTACCAGACCGTATCTGTAGGTACCGGGCTGACCTGGAGTTGCGATAGAGAGCATCGGTCCGCCGGCTCCTCCGAGGATCTCGTCAACGATATACTACCTGTTGATCAGATCATTGAGAGCATACCTGAACTCGTTGATAGCCATTACGTTGAAGAAGTCTTTTCCATTAACCTCTCCCACATAAGGAGCTTCGTTCGGGTATGGATTGACGAAAAGAGTATAAGTCAGCGACGGAACGGAGTAGATATCCATTTTTCTCGAGTTGCCTGATCCATTCCCATCAGGGTTGGGCCGGGAACTCCTTCCATGAAAATATCCGTTAGTCCTTCGGCGACTGCCCTCAGACCTAGTTCTTGAGACATCTTAACGTTGAAGTAGATGATATCAGATATTGGTCCCTTCTCAGTAGGAAAATACTGCCACCAAAAACTAGTGCAGTTACGAGAAGAAACAAGGTAAGTCTCTTACGCAATTTCTTTCGCCCCCTTTTTAATTTAGTTCTGTGACATTGCACAGAACGTCTAATTAGTACGTATAGTGTAGAATAATTTTTTTTGGTGCACTATTATCATCTCAATGGCAATTATTATAAAAACACATAGTAATACACAACAGTATTTTGCAATAATTAGAACATATATCAAAGTATTACAAAGTCCAACATAATAATTCTAAGAGTGCCAAGTTAAGGTATTCAATGATTAAGAAGTATGAGAAGTGATTATCCATAAAGTGCAGCTAATTTCAAAGTTATAAGGCCCTTTGACTGCTAATATGACAAACATAGGCACATAAATACGAAAAAGTACGGTAAGGAGATTAGATTCTCAAGTCTGAAGTGCGATTTGTTGGATATTTTATTTAATATGATAAATGATAAGGAGAGTGTAATCTTTCATAGGAGCTTATGCTTGCGAAGGAAGCTTTCAACTTCTTTTTCATATGTGATCGGATCGGTTGGGAGAGACGCTGCATGAGCAGCTCCGGGAACTACTAGAAGATGGTTTTTCGAATTGTTTTCTCTGTACATCTTTTCGCTCATATAGGTTGGAACGTAATGGTCTTCAGCTCCGTGCGCGAACATCACTGGAACTGACGACTCTCTTACGGATTTTATTGGGCTTACTTCTTTTAGATTCGCGCCAGTCAGGAGTTTTGCAAAGAATCGAGCCAGCCAAATGAATGGAATCGAGGGAAGGTGAAAGTCCTCACGCAACCTTACCGACAGCAATTCTTCGAGGTCAGAAAAACCGCAGTCGGCGACGCAGAAATCGATCTCGTTATCAAGAGAAAGGTATTGAAGAGCTATTGCAGCACCCATCGATTCTCCGTGTAGGCCGATTCGAGTATTCGCCCCAAGTCTTTCCAGAACCCATTTCTTTACAGCGGCAAGATCATGCTTCTCGTAGAAGCCTAGAGTCGTATTCGTACCTCCGCTTTTTCCGTGATTCCTGTGGTCATATACGATGATGTTGTAGCCCAGCTTGTGAAAAACCTTTGCATACTTTATGGAACCGAAAAGTGAATAAGTGATGCCGTGACAGATAATTACGGTTCTTTCGGAATTGTCGTTAGGAATCAGAAACCCGTGGAGTTTGTATCCATAAGGAGAATCAACCCAAATCTCTTCCTTTTCGACCTCTTCGAACCAATCTGGATCCATTCTGCCATTCTCGACTTCGATGCGGTAGGTCTCTTCGTAAGGGATCTGTCTGGGTTTTATGACCCTATTTGAGAGAACAAATCCCACAATGGCCAGAAATGCAACAGCAACTAAAATTATTACGGCAATTATCATTTTTTCCCTCCATATGGAATTACCTCTTTTCGAAGCCCCTGAATTCCAGCTCTTGAGAGGGCTGTTCGATTATTCTGGTGATCTTTCCTCCAGAAAGCCTTACGGGAAGAGATCCCTTTTTCACTTTTCTCAAGAACAATGCAAGTTCAGTCTCATTGCCTCTAGCGACAATTCTTACGGACCCATCTTCCAGGTTTTCTACATACCCGGTGATTCTGTGTTTTTCTGCAAGCCGCCTCACGAAGTTTCTCATTCCAACTCTCTGAACTCTCCCTTCGAGAGTAACTTCAACCGTTCTCACACTACGACTTGACCTCCCTATGGTTTAGAATATTCCTATCTCTTCATAGGAAGATTCTATCAGTTGATGGTACCTAAATCTTTCTCTTGAGAGATGCAGTTATTTCTTGGCGAATCAGGAGGTAAGATGATAACACTAGATTCCAAGTTCCGACAATATCCGCTCAAGTACGTTTTCCAGACTTTGCTCACGATCATTTCGGTCTTCGTGATTCTGCTCTTTATTGATGCGCTCTCTGAAGCAGTTGTTGTTGCTTCGTTTGGGGCATCGACATTCATTGTCTTTGCGATGCCAAATCTTAGGGCATCCAGCGCAAGGTACGTTCTGGGAGGCAACGCAATCGGTCTGCTGGTAGCTTTTGGAGTTCATGTTTTGGATCTGCTGACTAAACATACTAATATTCAGTGGTCTGATAACATCTCATTCGCCTTCATGGGATCTTTGGCGATAGGTCTAACTATGTTTGCCATGGTGATAACCGATTCAGAGCATCCACCGGCTGCCGGACTTGCATTGGGGTTGACTCTTGACGGTTTCAGTGTTAGAACTGCAACTATAACCATTCTTGGGATAATCATCGTCTTTTCAGTAAAAGAACTCTTGAAGAAACACTTGCTGGATCTTGTCTAGGAAGGAGGTAACTGAATGATAAGGCTGGAAAAGATGAAGCCCGATGAGTTCGAGATCTTTACCGAAGGATTGGTAAGAAACTATGCGATAGAGAATGTCAAATCGGGAAGATGGGAAGAGAAGGACGCGCTCGAGAAATCGAGAAGAGAAATCGATTCATTGCTTACCAACGGGCTTAACACAGAGAATCATGAACTCCTGAGCCTTATAGAAAGGGAGACAGGCAAGAAGATAGGTTATCTCTGGCTGCATGTTTTCTCCGCTACGGAAAATAAGGGATTCATCTATGATTTCGTGATCTACAAAGAATTCAGAGGAAAAGGTTACGGAAAGCTGAGCCTCGAAGCGCTTGAAGAATATGCCAGGGAGCTCGGAGTAGAACAGCTTTCGCTTCACGTCTTCGCACATAACACCGTGGCGGTTGCTCTTTACAAGAAGATGGGATATGAAGTAACCAGTATGAATATGGCCAAGGCGATCGGAGATAAATAAAAAGAAAAAGAGAGGATGATTCCTCTCTTTTCTGGCAGGCGAGGAGGGCCTCGAACCCCCGACCTACGATTTTGGAGACCGTCGCTCTGCCAATTGAGCTACTCGCCTACAAAGACGATTATAGCGGAATCGATACTCCTTTTCAAGAGGAGAGGATTATTGCCAGCACGATCGAAATAAGAAAGAGTATGAGATAAGAAGAAAGTGCCGAATCGATTCTCTCGAAGTAAACCGGCAGAGGTCTAAGGAACTTGCGCAGCAGAAGATACCCCGCCATTCCCGCGATAACGGTAAGTAATGATTCGAACATGTATATTTCGAAACCGATGATCCCGTGTATTATTATGACTCCGGACAAGATGGAGTAAGCAGCAACGGTATTCGCGGCCGGCCAGGAGGAAGATTTACCGGGTTTGAGAAAGATAAACTTCGAGAAGCTCATTGCCGTTCCAGCGGAAGCAATAAGAAGCAGGATCTTCAATGAGGGACAACAAGCGCCGTGTATGATGATCTCTTTAGTTACACACCCGGATGTCATAGGAAATCCCGCTATAGCAAGCGAACCGATCAAAAGAAAGGCATACTCGACTTTTGTGATCTTCCCCGACCACTTTGAATACTCCTTTGTACCAAGTCTAGCCGATATATTCCCGACGACCAGAAAGAGTAGCGTTTTGAATATTGCATGGCTAAAGCCGTGCCAGGCAGAGGACTTGTCACAGTTTACGAGCATGAAGCCAACTTGAGATATAGTATGGTATGCGAGGACCCTTTTGGCGTTCTTTGAATTGACGGCGAAGATAACGCCGACAATTGCGCTAACGATGCCGATTATCATATAGGTATCTCTCATCCAGCCGAAAGAGGAATACGTGATGAACCTTATAGACAGGTACACGTCAAGCTTGACAATGAGGCCGGATAGTATTGGAGAGACTTCTATGGGCGCATTGGAATGAGCGTCTGGAAGCCACATGGAGAAAAAGAAAAGGCCGGACTTCACGGCCAGTCCTCCGAAGATCAGAACGGTTGCGATAGTTGAAACCTGTTCCAGACTATCCATCGCAAATGAACCCGTCTCCATATAGACAATCCCGATTCCCAGTAGATAGAAGTTCAGCCCTAGGGAAGAGAGGAGCAGATACTTAAGGCTGGCCCAGGCCTGACGGGGCTTTTTCTCGTAGGAAATCAGAATGAAGGAAATAATCGACGCGAGTTCTATGGTTACGAAGATGCTGAAAAGGTCCCTCGAAAGGAATATCGAATTCAGAGTTCCATAAAGTATGAGGATCAAGGCGTAGAAGAAGCCGTCATAGCCTCTCTTGATAGAATTCAGGATCACCGCAAGCATCACGATGAATGTAGACAAAAGAAAGGGAATTGCGAATTCATCGACAGCCATACCGATTCCAAGCGAACCCCACTTTCCAAGAATAATCGAAGCATCTTCAAAGATAACGAAAGGAAGAACGCTTCCACTTGCAAAAGTAGTCACAATCGCTACAATCGGACTGACCGACTTCCTGTCTTTCAGCACCAGACAGACAATTCCTCCCAGGACGGGCAGAAAGACGAGCGCGATCACTGTTTCTCCCTCTCGAAGATCATTTCGATCGTCTCAACGTTCATTGTGTGGTATCTGTTGTATATTATGATCGCGAATACGAGTGAAAGACAAAGCAGGGCAAATGATATCACAATCCCTGTGATTATGACTGCTTGAGGTATGGGGTCGGCGTAGAAAGCACTCGAAAAATCGCCGCTGACTATGGGAGGTATTATCCCACTTCTTGCTGAGATTCCTGTGTACATGAGGTTTATCGAAGTCTCCACAATACCTAAAGAGAGAATCTTCTTTATGAGGTCCTTCGAGAGAATCATGCCAATCGTCCCCACGAGCATTCCCAAAATTGAGAAATAGATTACGATAGTTCCTGTCATAGTGTTCCTCGTCTGCTAATAAACTCGCTGGACATCTTCCATGCGCCGGCGTACACTTTGATTCCGATGAGAATGTTCAGTATAGGGATAAAGCCACCGCTGAAAGTCGAACCGAAGCCAGCCTCAGAAAGTAATTGTGAGTGGGTTTCTGGTAAAAGAATGATCAAAGTTGAGAGTGCGAAAATTAGCACGAAACTGATTTTCTCAAACACACCGATCTTCAGCATATCATAATGAAGACTTGCCTTCTTGAAACTGGAAGTGAGACCGTAAGTGATTACGCCTGTTGCAAGTACAACTCCGCCAACAAAACCTCCACCCGGGGTGATATGGCCGTTTATTACCACATATAGGAAAAGGGTTATCGACAAGGCGGCCAGGCCCCCGCTGTAGACAGTTACTGTACCAAATACCTGCTGGCCTTCATCGATGTTCACTGGAAGCGATGCAAGAAGGGCGGCGACTCCCAGAGCCGTTACAGTGAAGACGATTATCTCAAATATCGTGTCATAGAGTCTCGCCTCAAGATAAACGCTTGTAACTGCGTTGGGCACGTTAACTCGTTCCACAATTTGCTCTATCGGCCTGGGGATACTTCCAGAGGGATCAAATGAAAGCATAACAATGACAAAGATTATTGTAACTGCTATGATTCCTGCTATCTTCACAGGTACCGCCCCACTATCTCTTCGATATTCCCTGAAGATCTAATCTCGTTCAGTCCTTCAAGAATATCCTTTTCCAGATCCGGCGAATTCATGGAAATGACAAAGACATAGCGGCTCTTTTTCAGGAACTCTGGCGTCGGGGAAATAGCGTTTCTGCTCAAGTGTTTCAGTCTCACAAAATCAATTTCCTCTCCGTTGCAGACAAATATTGAAGTCTCCAGATAAGGGATGCCTTTTGTTCTACCTGAAACGTCGTCCTCTGTAAATGCTCCACAAACCAAATCGACTTCATGATTCTCAACGGCATTCAATGCATCTTCCTTTGAAGAGAACTTAACTGGTTCAACGTGATAACCTTCCTTTTCGTCAACAAGCCGAATGATCTCCCACTCCAGCCCTCTCAGACCGGAAGGCGACTCCTCTATCATCGAAGGCACATCGAGAAATCCGAGACGGACACGGCGCTGTTTCTTAAGTGCCATTATGTATACGATTAGAACCAGTGCAACTCCGACAGAGAACTGAGTCATCGCGACATCCGGCGCTCCTATGATCATCATGATGACGGCCGAGACCGAACCCATAATGCCAAACCAGATAACACTCTGGAAGTTAGTCCTTGATGAAAGGACGATTATCGCGCTGACAAGATAAAGAGAGCTGATTGCGATTATGACGAAATTCATCTATCCCTTCCCCCCGCATTTATGAACGCTCTTGCAATGACATGAGTAACGAGAGGGCCGGTGACCATCAAAGCGACAATAAACGCAAACATCTCAATTATCGTCAATAGGCCAAAGAAAGAAGCGGAGATGACGATGAATATAAGTCCGACCGTGTCGGCAACCGTCAAGAAATGAAGTGTTCCGATAATTGTGTGAGCGCGGATTGCCCTAAACGTGCCTGCAACAACGAAAAAGAGGCCGGGTATAAGGAATAAGTATCCGATTATTCTCATCATCGTCGTACCCCCAGATAATATGCAGCGATAATTGTCCCGCTCGTGTTGAGAATGAGAAACAGCAAGGCAACACTGGATATGAAATCTACACCTGTAACCATTTCGATGAAGATTATCCCGATCAATAACCTTGTGGAAATAGATGAGTATGCTATAAGAAGTCTCCAGGGGTCGCTTCCTGCAGCAAACCACACGAGCATAACAATAGATGAAATGACTGCGACCATTGTAACGTAGAAAGTCACTTCTTCACCTCGTGGATCACTAATCCTTCCCTATCTTTGGATATAACCACCTCTTCTGGAGTCATCGTTATTGATATTATCTTCCCAAATTCCACGATTCTGTTCTCCGGTGCTTTCTCGCTTCTCACAGTAAAAATCGGTTTGGAGAATATTAGTCTGAACGCTTGAAAGACTGCAACAGGTAAAGCGAGCATAATTCGAAATACGGTACCAAGAACAGGACCGGGACGGATAAGCCTTGCAGATACATACTGTACAAGGACAGATACTAGCAAACCCGATACCACCGAGGCTAGAGTGAACCTTCCAAAAAAGGTGATCCACAGAAAAAACGAGATTACGAAAATCATCTAGTCCCACCTCAAAGGTTTGGCCCTGAAATTCTCCTTAGATTTGGAATGCTGCATCCATCCAGTAAGACCAAATCTATCTATCACATCAAGTGCATAATCGTATTCCTCTTCCGAGATTTTTCTTGATAGTTCGTAGTGCTCTCTCGCCCTGTAAACTGGTCGATACTGTGACATAAGCGATATGGGAACGGACGAAGACAATTCAAAAGCCACAAACTCCGCCATCTCTTCTGTACCCGCTATTCCTTCAGGTAGAACAAGGTGCCTGACAATAACTCCTCGCATTCTTTCTTCTCTGAAGGAGCCAGTCTGTCTAAACATCTCCTTCACCGCCTTCTTTGTGACAGTCCAGTAATCGGGGACAAGGGAGTATTTCTCTCCAAGCGCATCGTCGGTATATCTTATATCTGTGAGATAGATGTCGACGATTCCATCGAGAAGCTGCAAAGTACTTACTTCTTCATAACCGCTAGTGTTGAACACTACTGGAAGGGAAAAGCCCTCCTCAAGTGCAAGTTCGTAGGCTTTGAGGAAGCCATGCAAATTAGGAGTTGGAGTGACGAGATCGATGCAAGCGGCCCCTTCCTCCTGAATCTTCATGAAGTGTCGTGATAGCTCTTCAAATGAAAAGACCTTGCCTGCGTTCTTCTGACTGAAAGCGAAGTTTTGACAGTAGAGGCAGCTCATTGTGCAGCCACTAAAAAAGACAGCACCTGCACCGCCTTCCTTCACCAAAGGTGGTTCTTCCCCAAAGTGTAGTACTGTTGCTGAGACTCTTGGTTCAATCCTCTGCATGCAGAAACCAGAAGTCTCATACCTGTTCACATGACATTTCTTAGGGCACAGGTCACAAGAGTGCAGTCTTTCTCTCGTTTTTTCTATTGCTTTATGTACTCTGTCGAGTTTTTCTAAATTTGAATCCATTCAATCCATTCCTTCTCTTCACTCTAAAGGTTGTCGGAAGACCGTGAGCTGATACTATCACACAAATTCGAGTCTAGGGAGACTAAGATTATGTTTGGGCTAAGCGAGGGAAAAGGAACACTTCGGGCAAGTTCGCCTAACCAACAATCCCTTACGTACAACCAATCCAACATCGTACTGAGAGTCTTACATCCCGTCAAGCTGAACTTGTTTCAGCATCCAGTTCCTTTTTCTTCGCCAGCGGAAAACCGCTCAACGGCCCACAGTTCTCATGATCCGACCTCCTACCACCCCTAACCTCGTTTCTCCTTCATTCTTCATCGGGATAGAAAGTTATCTTTGCTCCCAGTGTCCTCAGTTTCTCCTGGAATCTTTCATACCCTCTGAATAGGTGTGTGGCATTGTTGATGATTGTCTCTCCGTCCGCAGCTAGCCCGGCCATTACCAGAGCAGCACCGGCCCTGATATCTGGCGCAACGACTTCTGCTCCACTTAGCTTTTTCACACCACGAATATTCGCATGGCTGCTCGAGACTTTTATCTGAGCTCCCATACGGTTTAGCTCATCTACATACCCAAAACGATTTTCGAAGACGTTTTCCTCAAGCACCGAAGTGCCCTCAACCGTCGCTAAAACGGCCGTTATTATTGCTTGAAGATCTGTTGGAAATCCAGGGTATGGTTCAGATGATACTCTAACAGGGTTCAAAGGGCCTTTCCAGAAAGCTCGCAAATATTCATGGCTCTTTTCAATGCCTGCACCCATCTCTTCGAGAATTCTCAAAAGGGCAATCAAATGGTCTGCAATTGCCCCATGGATTTTAATGTCACCTTTGGTGGCGATCGCTCCGAGTAAATACGTTCCGATTTCTACTCTATCTGGAATAACTGAATACTCTGCTCCAGTAAGCTTTCCAACTCCTGTCACTTTGATGGTTGGAGTTGAGGCACCACTGACTTGTGCACCACACTTGTTAAGAAAGTTCTGAAGATCAGAAATTTCGGGTTCACGCGCGGCGTTTTCAATCGTTACCACGCTCCCCTCCATAAGCGCTGCAGTAGTCATTAGCTGCTCGGTAGCTCCCACACTGGGAAATGGAAGAGCATAGATTATCTCTTTCTCGAAATTCTGCGGGATCACGGCCATAACGTCGCCGTGCTCTTCGGTTATCTTGAATCCAAAAGCCTCCAAACCCTTGAGATGAAAATCAACAGGACGCTGGCCGATATTGCAGCCACCAGGTTTTCCAACCTTGGCCCATCCACAAATCATAGCAAGAGGACCAATAATGTTGAATGAGGCTCTCATTTTTCTTACGAGTTCATATGGAACGTTTCCTACTAGAATCTCTCCAGGCATTATTGTGACGGTTTCATTTTCGAAAGCGACTGTCTTTCCAATTTGCTGAAGTATTGATATCATCGTCTGGACATCTCGCAATTCTGGCACATTCTTTATGACGACTGGCTCTTCAATCATTACTGTAGCCGCAAGAATCGGTAGCACTGAATTTTTGGAGCCACTTGCCCTTATCTCGCCTTTGAGACGTGTATTTCCCATAACAACGAGCTGGCTCATAATAACCCTCCAATCTTTTCATCGAGTTAAGAAGATACGACCGCACTCTTATTTTATCAGAGGTAAGGGCAGAGGAAAGATCGAATCATACCATAATAATTCTATTAGCTCAGGATCCAATCTCATTATAGATACGAAGTCCGATCCTTAGACCTTCTATTCTGCCAGACTCATTTACGATGAACTCCCCCGCACTTGCCAAATAAGGTTCGCTAAGATTTATTATGAAACCTTCGTCCGATATTGAAATCTCCTGTGGAGTGGATGGAGGAGCCGGTTCAGAGTCTTCATCTGGAAAACCTACTCGCGGGATTTCCTTAATGAAGCTCTTCCCCTGCTCAATGAAGATCTCCAGATCTGACATCTCTCCTCTATAGAGCCCGGCAATCTTCTCCGCCCTTTCCAGATAATTGGTTGCGGGTTCAGTAATTACCGGATTCAGTTCCAGAAGATCTTCCACGATCATTCTCGAAAAGAGAGAGGTCGCTTTACTGCCTTCGTTGCTGTTGGTTAGAATGGCTGCTGAAAAGTCGATCTCCGGGAAGACCATCAGTAAGGATATTTGACCGTTGGTGCCACCACCATGCTGTATTGTCGCCACTCCATCGATCTCTTCCACGAACCAGCCAAGTGCGACCTTAGATGCAGGGGAAGCGTCAATCTTTCCAGTTATGAGTTTTGTGAAGGAATCATCACTTATGATTCCATTTCTATCCGAAGCTCTGTCACTAAAATAAAAGGCTGAATAGTTAAGTAGTTCCTTAATGTTAGTGATGATGCCTCCAGCTGGATGTATTGCCCTTCCAACGGCCCAAGGAAGAGCAACAGATATACGATCTTCTGTGATCAGGTGCCCGACCGCAAAACGTTCTGTTATTATATCTTCGGGGAAGAAATGAATGTTCTCCAGACCGAGAGGCTTGGAAACCAGTTCGATGATTGCTTCTTCGAAGGTCTTCCCGGTAACCGCCTCAATGACTCTTCCCGCCACATAGAAACCTGAATTGCAGTAAGAGAGGATTCTTCCTGGAGGGTTGATCTGAGGAAGAGAAGACATGTTCCTAACCAGTTTCTCCAGGGCATCCTTACCATAACCAAAATCCTTGAAGTAATCCCCCTTCATGCCAGAAGTATGGGTCAGAAGATGTTTCATCGTGATCTTTTCTTCAGCTCCTTTATCTGAAAGAGCGAAATCTTCGAGGAGTTCCTTAATTGGTCTTTCCAGATCGATCCTGCCGGCATCGACCAATCTCATAACAGCAAGAGCTACGAAAGTCTTGGTTATCGAGCCGATCTGGAAGAAAGTCTCATCACTTACCTTCAAGGGATGGTTGATATTCGTGACCCCAAGAGAGGCAGTTTCAACTGTGTCCTTAAAACGTACCCCGCAGGAGATTCCGGGAATCTCACCTTCTGTAACTAGCTTCTCCAATTCAGACGTTATTTCCGCGAAGCGCTTTCTAAAACTTCTTAGGTTCATATAACACCTCCTTTAAGCATTGTAGCTGAACATGCACCATGAGGGAAATTTTCTGTGGATTTCGGAGGGAGCCTAATATACAATTGGATAGAGGTGACCAAAGTGGGTAAGTTGAATCTGTCCGAACTTCTTATTCCGGCTAAGGAAAGGGTCAATTTCGACGGTAAAATTGGACTCGTGCTCTCGGGAGGCGGAGCCCGAGGCGCTTATCAGATAGGAGTCTGGAAGGCTCTGAAGGATTGTGGAATTGAGATCGGGGGAGTCTATGGGACGTCGGTAGGCGCCTTAAACTCAATGGCAGTTGCTATGGACAAGTTCGAAGACGCACGCGAATTGTGGCTGAAAATCGATTTCGATAAAGTGGTAGTAGATGGAACTGACGGCAACTTGATCGAAAAAGCGATTGGTGCACTCAAGACCGGCGGGTTCGATCCTGCTCCACTTAGAAAAAACTTTGGCCGTCTCCTTAAGGAAGAGGAAGTTCGAAAAGCCCCGATAGATGTTGGTATCGTCACTTATTCTCTCAGCAATATGGAGCCGAGGGAGCTCTTTATCGAAGATATTCCTGAAGGAGAGCTAAGAGACTACATTCTGGCAAGCGCTAATCATCCAGTCTTCAGAAGAGAGCAAATTGGCTTGGAAAAGTTCATAGATGGTGGAATTTACAGAAATATCCCCGTTAATATGGCTTTGAGCAGAGGGTTCAAGGAGATTATTATTGTCGATCTCGGTCCGAAGAGAATTAGAGATCTTCTGACTCTTGTTTCACTAAAGAGACTTGATGAAGTGAAACATCTCGTAATCAAACCGAGAGAATTCTATGGAGATGTTCTTGACTTCGATCCCGAAGTCTCTCGAAACTTCATGAAAGAGGGATATCTTGACTGTCTCAGCGAACTGGGTTATCTTGCCGGAGAGGAGTACTATGTTTTTGCAAAGCAGGACACAATTGCAAAAGCGCTCTTCTCAATGCCTGAAAAGAAAAAGAAAGAGGCAAAAGCTATCTTTGGAATTGAACCCTGGCAGAGCGAGTCTACTCACCACTTTTATTACGGGCAACTCATGCCAGTATTGCAAGATCATTTCGGAACCTCCGGTCCTTTGGAAACATGGGTGGTCCTCCTAGAGAAGCTTGCAGGACATCTAGAATTTGGGAAGCTGGAGCTGTTCACTTTACAGACTCTGATCGGACGGATCGTTTCTGCTGCGCGCTCAAGTATTGAGAACATAAAGTATAACGATATCGCCTGTGAAAGAGTTGTGAGTTTTCTTGAGCTTCTAATAGACAATTCGAAGATGAAAGATCTCGAAGATCAGGAATTCAGGGTATTCGAAGATGGATTCAGTTCTCTGACCCGCCTGGAATAGTAGAGACAAAAAGGGCCCGGCAATACCGGACCCAGATGACTTCTAGAGATGATCTAATAGTTCTCAACGAAGAGTTCGAAGTAAGCCTTCGAATGTTTGCATGCAGGGCACTGCTCGGGCGCTTCTTTTGCCTCAAGTATATACCCGCAATTTCCGCACTTCCAAAGGACCTTCTCTTCTCTCTTAAATACCTTTTCGGTTTCGACGTTTTCGAGCAGTTTCAAATAGCGGGTCTCATGGCGTTTTTCCACCTTGGCTATCTGTCTGAAGCTCTCTGCAACAGTTCTGAAGCCTTCCTTTTCCGCGACATCGGCAAATGTTGGATACAGTTCCGTCCACTCTTCGTTTTCTCCGGCAGCGGCAGCTTTGAGATTCTCTCTCGTTCCTCTAAGATCTACAGGATAGTCAGCATCTACGTGGACCATAACCGGTAGTTCGCCTGTCATACCTTCTATGATGTGCTTGAAGAAAACTTCTGCGTGTTCCTTCTCGTTATCGGCAGTTTCCCTGAAAAGAGCGGAAATCTGCTCGAATCCTTCCTTCTTGGCTACGGAAGCGTAGAAAGTGTATCTGTTTCTTGCCTGTGATTCGCCTGCAAATGCCTTCATTAGGTTCTCAAGAGTCTTTGTGCCTTTTAGATTCACGATTTCACCCCCAATACGAGATATTGTTTTCGAGTACTTTTGTGTGAACTTATTACGGTTGAGAAAGAACATCTCCACATGATTATAGTACAAAGTCGATTACAATTACGAATCTCTCTAAAGAAAACCGACACGGAGACTTGGTCTCAAGAAAGGCACCTCAGTTTCTACTGGTCTTTATCTGTGTTTTTTCCAAACTCCCTCGAAGAGTCTATTCCGAAGTTCTCATCTTCAACATTTCCCGAAGGTTCAATGTGAACATGTACATCATAGACGTTTTCCTGATCCTTCTTTATCGCGGCCTCAACCTGCTTGGCAAGGAAGTGGGCGTTCCTAACAGACAGCCTGGGGTCTACTTCGATGTCTAGATCAACAAGATACTTGTAACCCATCTTTCTTACTCTCACTTTGTGAGGGTTGTGAACTCCCGGAACTCTTTCAACCGCTTCGAAGATTATGTTGTAAACATTGTCGCCCGGCTTCAGTCCATCCATAAGCTCGTAGTTGGTTTCCCAAAAAATCTCGATAGAGGTCTTGATTACCAGCACTGATACAACCAGTCCGATAATCGAGTCGATTATCTGCAGTCCGGTAACTCCAACGAAAATCGAACCTCCCAAAACGGATAGCGAGATTACTATGTCAAGCTTCATATTCATCGCGTCTGCGACAAAAACAGAAGAGTCAATCTTCTTTCCAATGCTCATCTTGTAGCGATAGAGGAAGTATTTCGTGACGGATGAGATTGCCGCAACCACAATTACCAGCTCAAGATTCTCGACGGAAGACTCTCCGGTAAACAGCTTCTGAACAGAACTCATAGCAAGCTGGGCGCCGGCAAAAAAGATAATCATGGACACAATTTTGGATGCAACGGCGTCGGCTCTTTCATGACCATAAGGGTGTTGAGCATCCGGCGGTTTGCTTGAAACAGATGTTGAGATCCACGTTATGATAGATGTCAATATGTCGGTAGTTGAATCCACCCCATCGGCAAGAATAGCCATGCTTCCAGTGAAGAAGCCGGTAAATACTTTGATCACCGCAAGCAAAGCATTTCCAGCTACGCCTATTATCGAACCCATTCTGGCGACTGAAGCTCTATCTTCGTTCATTCAGTAACCTCCATCGCACTAGCTAGGGCGCCAAGATATCTCTTGTTCCTGTACCTCGATACGGTGCCGTTGATCACTTGGACATCAGCGTTCAAATCGACAGCAATCTTCTTCGTTCCGAGATTGTGGAGTATGTTTGCGCTCTTGCTCTCTCCAGCCACCTTTAACATTATCAAAGTCTCCTTGCGCTTCACGCTCTTGATTGTGGCAAATCTTAGCCAGGGATTACTCTTTCTGAATTCAAGTATAGCCCTGAATCTCATATAGTAGCTGTCATCGACAGCTTCTTGCGCTTCATAGGACACACCGCTGTGAGGATGGTTTTTGCCGAGAGCCTTCCATTCCGTCTGTCCCGGACCGTAGCCGTTCTCATACCAGAGAAAGGGTTCCAGCTGTTCTTCGTTGAAGTACATATTGTAGACACCTTCCATGCCCAGTTCCTCGCCATAGTAGAAGAAGGGTACTCCCGGAAGAGATAGCATTACAGACATTGAAAGAAGCGAGAGTTCACGGTCGCCGTTCATTGACGATACCAAACGACTCATATCATGATTCGTAAGGAAGAGTCCAGATTCGTAGCTGCGTTTGGCCCTGAAGCACCTGTTCAAATCTGTCTTCAATGATATTACCAGAAGCTCAGGATCCTTCTTGGCAATTGCTGACTTCAAGTCTTCGGCCAGCGGGAAGTTGAATCCGATTCCGAAGATCGCAGAATAAAGATCCACAATTCTTGCATCATCCCAAACTTCGCTCACAAAGATCGAATCGGGCGAAATTGATCGGCAGTGCGAGGTCATCTCTTTCCAGAACGCGATATTTCTGCTGTGCTGATACTCGCATATTCCCTTCTCTATAGAGAAATCGAAGATGTGTTTTGCGGCGTCGAATCTGAAGCCGTCAAATCCCACCGAAAGCCAAAATGTGAGAACCTCTTTCATCTGTTGCCATAGAGAAGTTGATTCGTAATTGAGATCGGGGCTTCCCGGGCCGAAAAGTGTATATGCCCATTGGCCGGAGTAATTAGTCCATACCTTCTCCCCGTCCCAGTGTCTCCTTGCCTTTAGCCAGTCTTCGTTCTGCAGAAAGAGGTACCAGTCCCTGTACGGTCTTTCGCCGTCGAGAGCCCTGAGAAACCATTCATGACTAGGAGAAGTGTGGTTGATCGGAAGGTCCAGGATCACTTTCAGATCTCTCCTATGTGCTGAAGCAAGAAAGCTTCTCAGCTCTTTGAGATTTCCATATATGGGATTAATGCTGAAAAAGTCAGTGACACTGTAACCGTGGTATGCCGGCGACTGAAGTATCGGTAGGAGCCATATTCCTTCGATACCGAGACCTGCAAGATAATCAAGTTTCTGTTCGGCTCCTACTAGATCTCCTATTCCGTCTCCGTTGCCATCGCAAAATGATCTTATATACAGCTCGTAGAACACGCACATCCCTCCCGACTATGGCGGTCCAAAATCGGATCGATTCATGAGAACTATCACTGTCCCTAGAATCTTACATCTTATCATAGTTATCCTACAGCGCATTGTGTTAAAATCTTGTCTGTTCTAGGAGGTGTGGAAGATGCTAATAATGGAGACTCTGAGCAAGGGTGAACAGATGAATGCGAGCGACGTTCATGTGACTTCCGGGGGTTATGTGATGTACAGGGTCGATGGCGAGTTGATTCAGGACAAGCTTCTTACCGATGCGATAATGATGAAAAAGATCATTGCTGAGCTTAAGGAAGTTACGGGGATGGAGTTTGAGGACTCGGACAGTAAGGAAATCGATTTCTCTTTTGGCTTCAGCTCATCGAGAGTAAGAGGAAATTTCTTCTACTCAAATAAGCTTCCTGTGATAGCTCTGAGGCTCATTCCGAAAACAGTTAAGACTATAGATGACCTAGGTTACCCCGCCATTTTCAAAGACTTCTGCAAGCCGGACAAGGGACTCGTGCTAGTTGCGGGGCCTACAGGCAGCGGTAAATCAACCACTCTTGCAGCGATGCTGGAAAACATAAACAGAACAAGGAATGCACACCTCATAACTATAGAGGATCCTGTAGAGTATGTTTTTGAGCAAAAGACCGCTTTGATTCACCAGAGGGAGCTTGGACCCGATACCAAGTCCTTCTACAACGGCCTTAAGTATGCCATGAGGCAGGACCCGGACGTAATTCTCGTTGGCGAGATGAGAGATAGCGAGACTATGGAACTTGCGATGACCGCTGCGGAGACCGGTCACCTTGTTTTCTCAACGATTCATACGAATTCTGCCGCCACCACTCCCGAAAGGATAGTCGGAGTCTTCCCACCTCATCAGCAGAACCAAATAGCAATGCAGCTTGCAAATACCTTGCTGGCTGTCATTTACCAAAGGCTGCTGAGAAGAAGAGACGGCAAAGGGAGGATTGCAATTCTTGAGATTCTAGTTGTGAACCAGGCGATAAGGAACCTTATCAGGGAACAGAAGTTCCATCAGATAGAATCTATGATGCAAGCCGGCATTAAGTTTGGAATGGTTACCTTTGATGATGCGTTGATGGATGCTTTCAAGAAGGGCATTATCGACAAGGATCAGCTTCAGAACTATGCGAGAGATGCGAACGCCATGGCCAGGAGGGCCTTCTAATGGATCTAGAAAAGATAATGGAAGTATTCAGGGAGAGATTCAAGGAAGTTGAAAGGGAGCTCTCCAGACCAGAAGTTGCCTCCGATCCTGAGAAACTTATGGAGTACGGCAAGAAACATTCCGAGCTTTCCGAGATCATAAATCTCTACAATGACATAGAATCGATGAAAAGCGAGCTTGACGAATGGTATGAGATGAAGAATTCTGCCGGTGAGAGCGAACAGGAAGAGATAGCCCAGACAATATCAGACCTTGAGAATAGCATTGGGAAACAGGAACTGAATCTAAAGGGACTACTGGTTCCCGATCTATCAGACAATAGAAACATAATTATCGAGATAAGAGCGGGAACTGGCGGCGAAGAAGCGGCTCTCTTCGCTGCGGATCTATTCCGCATGTACAGCAGATATGCCGAGCGAAACAACTGGAAATCAGAGATCATTGATTCCAATGAAACAGACATCGGCGGATTAAAAGAAATCGTATTTCAGATAAAAGGTCGGAGCGTATTCAGCAAACTGAAGTATGAAAGCGGAGTCCACAGGGTCCAGAGAGTTCCCTCTACAGAATCCGGCGGAAGGATCCATACTTCGACCGCCACAGTGGCGGTTCTTCCTGAAGTCAGCGAGACGGAAGTCAAAATCGATCCTGCCGACCTAAGAATTGATACGTACAGAGCTTCAGGAGCAGGCGGTCAGCATGTTAACAAGACAGATTCAGCGGTCAGGATAGTTCATGAACCAACGGGAATCGTTGTTGCGGTACAGAAGGAGAGATCTCAGCACCAGAACAAGGCCAGGGCCCTCGAGATACTTCGTGCAAAACTCTACGAGATGTATAGCTCTAAGGCGGAAAATGAAATTGTCGAGACCAGAAGAACGCAAATAGGAACTGGAGAGCGAAGTGAGAAGATAAGAACATACAACTTCCCTCAAAACAGGGTCACTGACCACAGGATTAACTTCACTAGCTACAGACTTCTTTATATAATGGACGGCGACCTCGACGAACTGATAACAGAGCTTTCCGCTGCAGATATAAACAAGCGTTTGGAACTGCTCCACAGGAAACTTATCGGTTAGTCTAGAGCCTCTTCTAAGGAGACAGAGCATGAAGAATGAGAAGCCTCTAAGAACAAACGCAACAAGGATTCTGGACGGTCTCGGCATAGAGTATGAGGTTCTTGAGTACGAAGTTGACGAAAGTGATCTGGGCGCTGTTAAGGTCGCTTCCGAACTTGGACTTTCAGCTTCTAAAACGATGAAGACAATCGTACTCAAAGGTGATCGAAGCGGTGTCTTCGTGTGCTGTCTCGGTGGGCATCGGGAAATCGATATGAAGAAGCTTCCGGAGATAACTGGTGATAGGAATATCGAAACGGTCTCCTCAGACCGGCTTCTAGCTATTACAGGTTACGTCAGGGGAGGGGTCTCTCCTCTGGGTATGAACAAGAGCTTCAAAATCTATATAGATGGAGAAGTCTTGAGTGAAGAGAGGATTTCTATGAGCGCTGGCAAGCGGGGCCTTCAGATATGGTTAAGGCCGACGGATCTGGTTGTCGCTACGAAAGGTAATGTCGCTTCGTTCTCCAAAGAGAAACACTGAGAGCTCCGGGCTACGCTTGGCAATTAGATTTTGAAAATTATCACAAGAACGGAAATTATTCCGAAGAAAAGGGCCAGTAGCAGCAGAACCGTAGAAATCTCCATCAATCTTCTCTCCCTTCAAACTCCTGTCAATCAATTCTACATTTTTCTTTCCCATCTCAAAAGGAACTGTGAGTAATCTAAGTTGATCATATTGAAAGACATTGTACAATTGAATTGAAAGGACGGTGGTGAAATGTACATCCGCTCTGGTGATCCAGTGAGAACAGTAATCAAAGTTATCGGTGGAATAGTCTACGGTGTCGGCATAGGCTTGATAATACTTAGCTTTGCTAGTTTCTTTCTGGCTCCGTATCTAAGCCTTGTTTTTGGAAGTGTATTCGTTTTTATAGTGTTGGGCTTCATCGCAACAACCCTCGGGAGAATGCTTCTAGGCATGGCGAAGACGAAGAGCTTCTCCGGTCCTGTTAGTGAACAGGAACCCGTTAGCAGGAGCGAAGTTCAGGAGGAAATGACCTACGACTACACCTTTGTTTCCGATAGAGAGGCAAGACTCGAGAAGAAGAAGAGTAAGAGTTATTCTAGGTGTCCGGAGTGCGGCACAGAGAATGACGACAAGGCAACCAAGTGTTCTAGTTGCGGAACTTCTCTAACTGGTTACAAGAAATGTAGCCTTTGCTATATGTTGAACAAAAAAGAGAATCGTTTCTGCAAGAACTGTGGACACGATTTCAATCTTGACTGAGTAAAAAGACTCCGAGATGCATGGCAGCAGAAGATTTGTGCGCTGTGAGGAGACGTCCTTGGTCCTTCGGATCATGGACCCGTCCTTCGTAAGAACAGTTGCAAGTTGTCAGTTCCAAGTTGCAAGCTATAGGCGTTAAGAAGAACAAAACATTAGACGCAAGGCGCCGAAGAGCATCAGTGATAGCAATGCCTGCTTCGCAGGGAAAGAGCCGCTTTTCGCTGAGCGCTGAACGCTCGGAAGACCAAAATCCGTTTGCCACTAAAAAGTTGATGGGGGAACTTAATCTCACAGCGATCAGCGGGTTCTCCGCTTTTAAGCGCACTACGGTTCTTATGCTTGCAACTCGGAACTGAGAACTTGCAACTGATCTTTCGGCGTACAGCGGATCTGGGAACGAAGAACAGATCCTCGCTCGAGTTTATCCTTCAGGACTGATTTTCATCTCCCCGGTCTTCGATCTCGGAACAGTCCAGTGGAGTTCAACGGAGGACAAGGCATTTGCTCTCTCAATTTCGGCCTATGTCGCTTCTGCCCGGTATCACTGCAAGGTTACGGTGAGCTGGAGACTCTTGTTGAAGAGGCAAGTAGATGGGTGAAGGAGGAGTATGTAAGCGCGCTCTGGGAGGTAAACAAGCTTGCAGACGATAGAAAACGGAGTATCGCAGAGACTCTGGAAATGCTTACAGGGATCAGCTCGGCCGTATTCTATCAACGAAATCTAAGGATGAACCAGGTGGACTTCTGTACATTGCTGCTAGAAGAGAGCTACCGCTCCCGTAGCGTGTATGACTCAAGAATAACGGCCATCGGACCATGTATGGGGGACTCAAATGATGGTACAACGTTCACTCTTTCGGAGCAGTTGAAGACATGCGCAAATGATTACATCAAGAGAGAGAGGATATGAAACAATTCTGCCTTACCGAAATGAGCGGGAACGCAGAAGTGTATCTGAACAGGAATTGGGAGAGCGGCAAAGCTGAGCCGGAAATGCCTGACTCACTTGACCTGGGATTTCCCGATGCAGTGATGCTCTTTCACATGCTTTGACCAGAGCTCCCTATCTATGAGTCTTTGTCGCTGGAGGAAGGTTGATCTTGAGTACCCCTTTGAATCGGTTGCCTATAGCATTGATTATCTCAAGATCTCGGATTCTCTTCGTGCCAACATCATTCACAGAGTCTACGAGGGCGGCCATGATCTATGTTAATCCCGAGGCTCTGGAAGAGCTGAAGAAGGATTTAGAACTCTTCTACAGCAATTGAGGTTATCTATAACAACGAATGTAGGCTGAAAACTCGCATCTATTGATCTTGGGAAGTCTCACGGGGTTAGGATGAATCAAGTGTTGAAAAAACAATGTCGAAAGACATGAATCCGGTCTGGCGTCGGGCTACTAATTGGAGTTATTACAAACTGTTGTATAATTAAAGATAGAATCTTCTATTTCTCGTTTTCTAATTATGTTTTCCATTTGGGCGGTGATGCTACGAATGTCTTCATCTATTATCGTTGTAACCGGAATGTCCGGCGCCGGAAAGTCTTCGGCAATCGATGTTCTTGAGGATTTTGGCTTCTTCTGCATGGACAACGTTCCTCCTTCGATTATTGGAGAGCTTGTAAGAATAATCGGCGAGCAGGAAATCGACAAGAGTGCCGTCGTAATCGATATTCGTACGGCCAAGAAGTTCGGCGGAATGGATAAGGTAATTGAGAGCATTGAATCGCTTAAAGAGAGAGGGTTGGGAGTAACAACGATTTTCCTCGATGCTGAGGACGAGGTTCTATACTACAGATATCAGAAGACACGGAGAGCACATCCTCTCCAGGAAGAGATAGGACTTGAAGAAGCGATTCAGAAGGAAAGAAGTATCATGGAGCCGCTGAAACTGCACTGTGATCATGTTATCGATACTTCAAAAATGGATATGAAAGAGATGAAAGAGGCAATTGTTTCGATAATCAGCGGCAAGGGATATTCGCTTCCACCTATGAGAATAGAAATAGAGAGCTTTTCTTATAATGAAGGAGTGCCTCATGATGCCAACCTGATTTTCGATGTGAGATTCCTTCCCAACCCCTATTATTACGAGGATCTCATAGAGCTTACAGGAATGGACAAGCAAGTTAAGGATTATTTGGAGACCTATCCGGAGATCGAAAGCTATTTCAACACTGTTCTGAGACTATGCAGGATAACGATAGAGGGATTCGCGGGAAGCGGAAGAAACTTCATCAAGATAGCTGTTGGCTGTACCGGAGGCAAGCATAGGTCTGTGTATATCGCCGAACGTCTGTACGAAGCGCTCAAGACAGATAGCGTAAGGCTTTCGCTTGATCACAGAGAGCAAAAGATACATAAAGAGAACTCCTGATCCAAATTCTTAACTGATTTAGGAGGTGTTTTATGAAATTGAGGTCGTTCTTGCTCGTGCTAGTCATTATGTTAGGCATTTCTATCCTTGCTGTTTCCCCGGAGCTGCTCGAGGCGGCCAAGAAGGAAGGGAAGGTCGTTGTATATTCTATAACCAGCAGAATATCCAATGCGGCAGAGGCCTTCACAGCGAAGTATGGAATCGCCGTAGAAGCCTATAACCTGAAAGACTTCGAGATGATTGAAAAGGTTTCCAGAGAAGTGGGAAACGGAATCGTCGGCGCGGACTTTGTAATTGCCCAGGACGGTGGTAGAGTATTCGGGGAGCTTATCGAGCCGGGATACTTGATAAACTATGTTCCGGAAGACATGAAGGATCTAATTCCCGAGTCGATGCAGAATCCGCTTGTTCTATCGGTTATCACTAAGGTCTTCCTTTACAACTCCGAGACATTCACTTTCCCGCCCGTAACTAATGTTTGGGCGCTTACGGATCCTGCTTACAAAGGCAGGTTCTTCTTCAAGGACCCCTTCCAGGAAGGCGTAAACATGAATTTCCTTACGATGCTCACAACTCCTGAAGTTGTTGAAGATCTGGAAATCGCTTATGAAAGGTATTTTGGGGAACCAATTAAGCTTACAACAGAAAACGCCGGTTATGAGTGGATGAAAGGAGTTCTCGAGAATGGACTGGTCTTCATCAACAGTGACACAACGATGGCCGAGTCTCTGGGAATAAGAGGACAGGGGATTGACAAGGTCGGTCTATGCACCTATTCAAAGGTAAGATACAGAGACACCAAGAATCTCGCCCTGCTGCCGATTATGGGAATGGAACCCTTTGCCGGTTTCTATTATCCCAGCTACATGATGCTGACGAACAATGCCGCTCATCCTAATGCTGCAAAGCTCTTTATCGAGTATCTACTGACGGAGGAAGGCTTTGCTCCTTGGGCTGGGTCTGAAGGAACTTACTCGTCTAATCCAAATATCCTTCCGTATCCTGGCGACAATGCCTTCGATGTTTGGGAGAAGGTATTGATTGGTGAAGATCCTGAGTTCCTTTTCAGTCACAGACTTGATGTAGAAGACTTCTGGAATATGTACGCATATTAATCACATTCTCTAGACTCCCCCGATCGGGGGAGTCTTAGTCTCTTCAAAGGTGGTTGCTATGAAGAAGTTGCTGAACAAGTTACTCGGGTATTTGTCGAAGCCAGAGCACGCGATTCTGATTCTCCTGCTCATTATCCTGATATATTTGACGATAGTTCCTCTATTCTACATAGGAGTAGACACCTTCACTGTTCATTCTGCAGAAGTGAGAAGAATTAGGGGTTCAAGTGTTGGAGATTTCACGACTTACCACTGGGAGTACGTGTTTAAAAGTGCTGCAAGCGACAACTTGTTTTATAAACCCCTCATAAACACTTTGCTGGTTTCAATAGCTACCTGCGCTTTCGCGCTCATAGTCGGAGGCTTCTTCGCCTGGATGGTAACCAGAACAAATCTCAGATTCAAGAAGCCGATATCCACGATGATGTTGTTTCCATATATTATGCCCTCCTGGACACTGGCTATGGCCTGGCTGAACTTCTTCAAGAACAAGAGCATTGGTGGCGTACCTGGCATATTCACGGCCTTAACGGGCATTGAGACTTCAGACTGGTTTGCATATGGATTCATTCCGATAGTTCTCGTTCTGGGAATGCATTATGCGCCCTTTGCATTCATACTAATCGGTGGGATCTTGAGAAACATGGACGCAAACCTTGAAGAGGCCGCAGTGATTCTCAAGGCAACGAGATTTCGGATAATATGGAAGATAACTGTGCCAATAGTCATGCCAGCCATTCTGTCTACGTTCTTGCTTGTGTTCTCCAGCGCTATGAGTGCGTTTGCCGTGCCTTCATTCCTTGGAGGTCCGGTGAGGTTTCAGGTGCTTACAACGCAGCTGTACAGAACGATCAACGGAGTTAATCCCGGTGCCGGATACATTATCGCTTCATTCATGATAGTTGTTGGAGTGGCAATTCTCACGATAAATCAGTTGATTATCGGCAAGAGAAAAGGGTTCACTACGGTAACGGGAAAGAGCGGAAACATCTCGCTTGTGAATTTGAGAAAGCTTCGTACACCGATTTCCTCAATTATGCTGGTACTCCTGGTAGCAGTGGCGGTAATCCCGCTGCTTACCTTTGCGGCTCAGTCGTTCTTTGTGGAGCCCGGGAATTACTCTCTTAGCAATCTATCTACGATATTCTGGACGGGAGAGGGTAGTCCGGACATAGCAAACGGTGAGCCGGGTATCTTAAAGAATAAGTACGTGTATCAAGGCTTGTTCAATAGTTTCTCTCTTTCTATCGTAGTAGCGCTGATAGCAGGCACAGTTGGTATACTGGTCGGGTATTCCGTTGCCAAAACCAGAGGAAGATTCGGCTCCAATATGGTTGATAGGTTGGCCTTCTTTCCATATTTGATTCCTAGCATGGCTTTCGGTGCGATCTATCTATCGATGTTCTCGGTTCAGCGAGGTTTCATACCACCTCTTTACGGTACTTTTGCGATACTTGCCCTTGTTGGTTCGGTGAAGTATCTGCCTTTTGCATCGAGAGCGGGTATTAACGCGATTCTGCAGCTTGGCAAGGAAATTGAAGAGGCCGCAATAATACTGGGCATCAGATGGTGGAAGAGAATGGTGAAGATAATCATCCCAATTCAGAAGCCCACGGTAATATCCGGTTATCTTCTTCCTTTCATATCGAGCATGAGAGAACTAGCCCTCTATATACTGCTTGTTACACCGTCAACCAGCATTTTGACGACAATGCTTTTCAAGTACAACGAAAAGGGCTGGAATCAATACGCAAATGCGATTGTACTGCTGATAATCGGAATAGTTCTTGTGTTCAATTTCGTGATCAATAAAGTCACCGGCGCAAGTCTGGATAAAGGAATAGGAGGTTGACCTGATGCCTGAAATTATATTGAAGAACCTGACAAAGACTTTCGGAAGTGTCAACGCGGTTGACAAGCTTGATCTTACGATTGAAGACCGCGATTTTGTGACGCTTCTCGGTCCCTCCGGATGCGGTAAAACCACGACACTTCGAATGATATCCGGGCTTGAAACGCCAACAATCGGTGAGATAAGCATCGGCGGTAAGGTGGTTTTTTCAGGTGAGAAGCAGATTAACCTATCTCCGGATAAGCGGGATGTCGGCCTCTTGTTCCAGAATTACGCACTTTGGCCTCACATGACAGTTTATCAGAACATAGCTTTCGGTCTTGAAAACATGAAGTGGAGCAAAGAGGAAATAAGAAAGCGAGTAAGAGAGATGGGCGATCTCGTCAAGATAAGCGATCTTCTTGACAGGTATCCTTCAGAACTTTCGGGCGGTCAACAGCAAAGAGTTGCCATCGCAAGAACACTTGCTCCAAATCCTAAGGTCCTCTTGATGGATGAGCCGCTTTCTAACCTTGATGCCAAACTGAGAATGGAAATGCGAGCCGAACTGAAGCGGCTTCACAGGGAGATCGAATCGACGGTAGTCTACGTCACTCATGATCAGCTGGAAGCAATGACGCTGGCCACAAAGGTTTGTCTCCTTGAGGAAGGGGTTCTCCAGCAATATGCGCCCCCACTCGTAATATACGATCAACCGTCCAACGTTTTCGTCGGAGATTTCATCGGGAATCCTTCAATGAATTTCCTGGATGCCACAGTTAAGGGTGCTGAGAAAGATGGAGTCTCTCTTGAAACCGCCGAACTCACTATGGAGATGATTTTCAAGAGCAAAGAGGCAGAAGTTAAGAACGGTGACGAAGTAATAATTGGTTTGAGACCGGAGGACATCACGCTAAACCCGTACAGCGGAGCAAATAGTTGTGTTATCTACTCAACGCTTCCTTCTGGAATGGAGACAGTGGTGAGGGCAAAGATCAAGAACACGATGTTCTCAATAGTCGTCTTTGGAAGAGTCGATTTCGTAGTTGATTCGAAGATGGAGATCTCCTTTCCTTCAGTAAACTACTTGCTTTTCGACAAAGCTACAAAGAATAAGATAGGAGCAGGCTCTTTGAAGTTGACAGAGTAGAGGCGATACTTTTTGAGGAGAGGGATCTTGTAGTATTCCTCTCCTTGCTACTTCAGAGAGTAATCGTATTGAATCTATATCTCAGGAACCCACAAAACTCTTCTTCTCTTTCTTGCAGATCTTTTTGAGGTGTTCCTGCCCATCGCGGTACAGCCGTAGAGGTTGGTTCCTCCTATGGAGTGGCCGATCACGTAGAAGTTCTTCAGAGTCTTCAATACCAACGGCTTGTTGAGGAAGCCTCTGAGAGTGTCTTTCATTCGAAAGTCCTCTTTGCTCTCGTAGCCTCGTCCATTTGACGTGAACTTCTCTGTAGTCATTGGCTTTGTGACATCTGTTACTTCAACTGCATCGGTGATACCGGGAATGAATCTCTCGATTGCCATGATCGTGTTACTGGCAATCTTTTCCTTTACTTCTTCGTATTTTCTTTGGCCCTTTGAGAGTTCCTCCCAGTAAGACCAATAGGTGTCATACATAACTTTGAACTGGTCTTTCCCTTTGGTGCCATTGTTCCATCATAACTGTAATTCAGAAGGTTTACTATGGAACACCGTCACCTGCAATCTCAATCGGTTTATCCAGAAAGAGGGACATTGCATTCGGCAATTGTGACAGGTCCATGTCAATGCCAAAAGGCACATGCAGAGCCATCATCATTCTGTCGAAGGGCTTTGAATACATCGAGCGCAGACGATCGGTGAGGTGTCTCTCATCTATCAGTTTCTTAAAAGTATCATAGGCGTAAACATCTGAAACCACATAGTCGGCGTTAAGCTCTGACCACTTTTGAGCCTTACTCCGACTGCCTTTCCCTCCCTTTCAATGACCTTAACTGCTGACGAATCGTACAGTATCTCGCCTCCGAGGGAAGCGTATCTCTTCACGATTGACTCGATGAACTTACCGGAACCTCCGGAGTACCTTCCGTATCTCTTTGCGTTGGAGCCTGCCATTACTCAAAGATTGAGAGTCATGGGGATTATTGCCCAACCATATTGAATGACTGGAAAGAACATCCTTAAGGCAGGATTCTTGAATCTCTGAGCAAAAGCAATCGTCGTGTACTTCGTGACCTTTCTGTTCTTTATGAGAACAAAGATGTTCTTGATCCAGTCTCTGAATTTCCAGAATCCCACTTCCATAAGATCCACGTCGGAAAGTCTGCGGATTCCGTTGATATAGTCCCCTATTGTATTAGAGTCTTCGGGAGCGATTCTCTTCATTTCGGTTTCAAGTCTTTCGAGATCGTGGTATACCGTGAACTTATTGCCCGATTGATCTTCTGCTTTCACCAACTCTTCGGGGAAGTGAACTTCTGAAGGCATGGCGCCCAAATCCTTCCGCATGTTGTAGAGAGGGGTATCCGGAAGTAGCCCAGCAAGATGGCGAATACAGCCATCGAAAACATATCCGCCTCTATCCTATGAGGTGCATAGACCGCCCAATTTGCTTGACTTCTCAAGTATTATCGGGTCGAATCCGTTCATTCTGGCAAAACACCCCGCGGCCAGTCCGCCGATTCCACCTCCGATGATAACAATCTTTGCCATCTTAGCCTCCTTAAACTCTTAATTGGACGATTGGAAAGTACTCCTGCCGAATGTAACAGAGAACAGATGAGAGAAGTGGTAATTACGAGTTAATTCTATCACTCTTGAAGGTGTCTGTTCGCTAAGCGAGTTTTGTACTATACTATTGAGCACTTTCTAGGGATTATTGACTCGACTTGAGATAGAATTGGACTATTCGAGGAGGTGTATGCTTTCATGAGGTTTGTCTGTATTGCTTTGGTACTTGTTATTTCTGCATCCGCCATTGGAATTGGTTTCGGTGTCGGCGTCAAGATACACGGTCATTTCGAGCCCTTTGCCGCAATAAATTTTGATACGTGGCTTCTTGGATTTCAGGCCAAGGCGGGAGTAATCTTTGATACAGATTCAATTGTATTGGTTCCGGGTCTGTATCTTTACAAAGATATCGCCTCCTGGAGAGTTCACGGTGGAACTGAGATCCTTTTTCACCTCGGTGAAATGGAAGGCCTCCTTCTCGCACGAGCAGGTGCGAACTATGGGTTCGCCACTGATTTTGGAAGGCTTTTTATCGGTGCAGAACTGGGATTTCCCGTTAATCTGCCTGGGGAGTTTTTTGTCGATACTAGCCTGAAGATAGTTCCCACATTTCTCGTTCAGCTTGAGTTCTAGAGAATGGATTTCGCTTCTAGAGTCGTTCAAGTTCCGGTTAGTTAACAGAGAGCAATCTTTGATTCAAGGTTGTTCTGAAATCCCTTCAGTGAAAACTCCGCTTCTTGGAACGAGTTCGCTGCTTGTCAATTCAGCCCTGCAGTCGGGTATTTTCCGAGCTTCGCTGGATTCCATGGAACGAGATACATCTCGACGTCATCCAGATTGTGCCACCATAGTTCGACACCTTCGGTCTTTTCAGGGATGATTCCTTTGTCGAAGTCGAAAATATACGAAGCCTGAAGCTTCACATACTTCTTCTCGACTAATATTTGCCCCTTCTCGTCATACGTAACAAAGTCAAAGAACATGAAACCTCGATTGTCCCTGTCGAGCTCTAGTATAAGCATCTTTCTGAGTCTATTCTGGTCTGTGAGATAAACAAGAATGTCTCCGTCTTCCAGCATACGCTTCTCATTACGCGAAATATTGATACTCTCTGTTTTCAAATTCTCGCTGAATTTCTCGATATCGTAGTAGGTAACTGAGTTGAAACGATTTCTGTACACCTCAATCGTGGGATTCCTCGAAAGACAAGACATTGCCAGCACTGTTGCCACAATGGCCGTTGCAAGCAATTTCTTCATCTTTACCACCTCTTTTTTCTATCAGAATCTGTAACCGATCTTGAAGTCGTAGATCTTCCCCACAGTCTCGCTGAATCTCTGGAGAATTACAGCTGTGTTGAACTCTATGTAGTAATTGGGAATGATATTCATTCCAACTCCCAGTCTGAGAGGAGAAAAGCCCAGCTGCAACTGCTCTCCAAAAGCGAATGTGTGACCGATGTCTCCCCTGAAATAGAAGACTCCCATATCAAGCTTCAGCCCTGCATATCCTAACCAGGCAACTCCAGGGATCACAAAAGAGGTCTTAACGCCGGTGTCTTCAGAGAGAGTAAACATTAGAAATGGAGTTGCCACTCCGAACGATAAAGGTCCAAGATCGTACCGCAGATCTATGCCCAGCACGTCTATTCCAACGAAGCCGGAAAGTGGAGTGTTCGAAAGAGACTCGGTCTTTGCAGCTGCATTGATCAGTCCCAGAGAAAGGCTGCCGAGTGAGAGCGAAGCAACAAGCAGAATGAAAAGTACTAGAACGGACTTCTTCATGGGTTTCACCCCCTAACGTTCATTGTACGTCTGCAACATCCAAAAGCGATCTACTTTCCAGACTGTCTGCTCAATCGCTAGTCAAATTCTGTGAGCGGCCAGAAAACGTTAATCTGCTCTAGATCCCTTCCCATTATCCCAGAGAAGAATTCGTGGGTCGATTAAGGAATAGATAATATCTACAACGATATTCACGATAATCATCATGGCGGCTATCAGAAGTACACAGCCTGAGAGTGTCAGCACTTCAACGCTTATTGCTGCGTCAGTTAGCAGCCTTCCTATACCCGGTCTCGCAAAGATGGTTTCAACAAAGGAAGTCCTGCGAAAAGGATGCAAAGAGCTCGCCTCCAACAGTTGCGACAGGAATCAGAGCATTCTTTCTAACATGCCTTAACATTATCGTTCTTTCGCTCACACCTCTTGATCTTGCTGCCCTAACATAATCTCTTTTCTTGACATCGAGAGGAGTTGCCCTGCTTATCTGAAAAACATAAGCCGAGTGCACAATGAAGAGAGTCAGTACAGGTTGTACAAGATTGATTATTTGAGACAAAAGGATATCGAAGCGCAGATTAAGTATTGAATCGATTATTAGGGAGTTCGTGTAGGAGTTCCAATCTTTAATCAATCCAGTAGTCAGACTGCCTATAGGAAGCCAGCCGAATATGGTGAAGCTGCCAACCAGGATTAGCAAAGCCATTACATAATCTGGAGTCGCCCAGCCTACTATTGAAAAAAATCCAAAGACAGAATCTGAAACCCCATCTGGATGCATCGCAGCTCTAATACCAAGCCTTGAACCTACTAAGATTATTGGGATAAGTGCAAGCACGAGCAGTTCGAGGCTTGCCGGAAGTCTTGAGATAATGGCTTCAGAAACCGATGAGCTGGCAGTCAATGAGTATCCCATGTCACCCTTAATAGTGTTCCCAAGCCACTTGAAGTACATGACAACTGCCGGTTTGTCGAGCCCGTACTTCTCGATTATCCTCTGTTCAGCATTCGGGGACTTCGAAGCGTTTCCCGTCATATATGCTCTAAGCAATACGTCCGGCCCCATTGACCAAATGACTGCGAACACAACCAGCGTAACAACGAAGGCAACAACTGGCAAGAACAGAAGTCTTCTAATAATGTAAGCGGCCAAATTGTACCTCCTGCAGCTAAGGAAAATGACTCACCCGGAAGCAGAATTCCAAAGTCAGACTCCAACAAAGGGAGTTCTTCAAGACCTTATGAAGACTGCCTAATGAATTGTATAACCAAGTAGATTCCGGGTGAGAGATTGGCCAGTGAAAATGCGATAGAGATTGTTGATTTACTCTACCCCCTTGACTAATCAACGGAGTAAGCTAGTTATTGAAACAAACAGCCTCCAAAAGAACAACAAATTGATCTGAAATTCTCAACTTTACTATTGTGATGAAGGTCTTATCTGCAAGAAAAAGAGGGGCAACGCCCCTCAGGATTTGCATCGGACAGTCTCAATTAGTTCTTACAATTCTGCTAGCCCAGAACTTTATGGTTTCGAACACCAGATCCACGATTAATACTATAGCCATTAAGAATAGTATTGCGACAAGCATGGGGTGATCGACACTTGAAGGGTTAAGACTCAGATAAGATGCGATATCTGGTTTGTAATCGGGCGAGACTGCAAGAAAGAGAAAGACAAGGCCAAGAGTATTTGAAACGATTTTGCTGAACCTCGAGTAATTGAAAATGTTGATCAGATTTGATACTGAATCTATTATCAACAATCCAAAAGCCAGGAAGAGACCGAACTTGAATGAGTCAAGTGCAACAATCGCGATCTCTGTCAACTCACCGTTTCCAAGATAGAACGGTCCGTATGTGAAGGCCAGGAAGGTTATCACGGCGCCAGCAGAGGTTCCTATAAGAGATCCAATCCTCTTGCCAATGGAAGGCGCCTTTTCTTCTCTGATGAAATATGTGAAATGGGGGAGCTTTGCAGTACCCTTTGCCTGCGTCACGAAATAAAGAATCAAGCTGACGAGTCCGAAGTCAAATACGAAAGTCACTGGAAGTTGTGAGAGAAGGCTCAGTAGATCGGTTCCCCTTAAATCAAAGATCGCGCCATTCTCGCCAAAAACAAAAGCGATAAGATGCAGTCCGAGGTGAATCGCGAATAGGATTCCCGTGTACATGAAGAGATAGTTCTTCAGATGAGGAGCGATGATCGGGCCGCCCTCATAATACCTCGCCGCAACCTCTTCGGGTGAACCGTATTCCTTTATGGACATAGCGACCGTGGTGTCGTTGATTTCGCCGTGTTCTCGCTCTGCCCTTTCTAGAACGTGGCTTTCAATCTCTCGAAGAATCTCATCCACTTTTTTGGATCGGTTCCCGGTAAAAACGTTCTCACATCGTCAAGATACTTTTTCATTTTTCCCATTTTCATACCTCCCCAATAAAGCTCTTCAATAGCTGCTCCTGTTCACGCCAGATCCGAAGGAGTTCTTCTCTGACTCTACGTCCGGTGTCGGATACGAAATAATACTTCCTCGGTTTGTTCTCCTCGACTCTCCACTCGCTTAAAAGGATCTCCCTCTCTTCAAGTCTTCTCAGAAGCGGGTACAAAGTGTTCTCATCGATTGAGAAACCCTTCTCGCCCAGCGTCTTAACGATATCGTACCCGTACATAGGTACATCCAGCATTACCATTATCAATAGTTGTATAAAGCCTCTGTTCATTTCCGTTGCCAGTTTCCCTATATCCATAACATCACCTCTGTACTATGTTGATATTAGTATACCGTGTAATATACGGTATCACTATAACGTAATGGTATAGTGTTAGTTAACCTTCTGTGAATTTAGGCTTGCCTTTCGAGAAGATAAGAGACTGGCATCAAAAAAGCCTACTGACTCCTCATTTACAATTATCTGATGCTACTGAGCACGCGATTTCGGACCTGATCCGGGATCCAAGGTTCTTAAGCCTCCCGCTGAAAGCGGCATCATTTCCTCGCGTCAGCGAGCCTCACTTCCCGAAGAAGTCGGCCTCGCCTCCTGCCGAAGGCAGCATTGCGACCTGGGATGTTCTTCCCAGCCTTGCGTCCGCCGATGCTTTCCGGCGCCTTGCGTCTTATTCCGCTCTTTCCGACTCCGGTTTCACATACTCTTCTCAGCAATCGAAACATGACTGAGGGAAACTGGACATTCCTCTGCACTAAGAACTACTTCCCAGTTCTTTCCTCCGTCTGTTGTGCGCAAGATCTTGCCGAATCGCGGGTATCCCGCCGAAGAACCGACGACTAACGCGTTGTTTCTGTCGAGCGCATCTATCCCTAACAAAAAGGAGTTGCTTGTTCCTGCCGACGGCTGTTCTTCCCAGCTTATACCACTGTTCTCAGTAAGGATTATCGTATCAAAATCGCAGGCTGCCCAGTAAGTTGAACAGTCCATCATTAACAGAGAGTTCAGGTCTTTTGGAAAGAGCGGGCCTCCTGTAACCCATTGTTTCCCACCATTGGCAGTCACGGCATAGTGACCTTGGCCACCGTGGATGACTATATGATTTTCATCCGTAGCCTTCACGCCAATCCACCCATTATCGTTGTAGTTGTTGGGGAGATCAATCTCCTCCCAGTTTTGGCCACCATTTTCACTTTTCAGAACTATTCCGGCTCTGGGTGTTGATTTGTTTCCAACCGCATAAATCACATTCTGGTTTATTGCATGGATTCCCTGAATCAAGTAATCTGCGGCGTTTTCGGGAAGGTCGCAAACCGTCCAGCTATCGCCATTGTCCTCAGAGAAGATGACAAGTCCGCTGTCGCCGCTGACCCAAATTCTATCTCCATAAACGGAGATTGAAGCGAAAAATGAATCGGTGGCAGTTTCCGATACTTCAATTATCTCCCAGTCGGAGCCACCGTTGTCTGTTCTTAATAGTAGTGCATTGGAACCTGCAGTTCAGACTCGATTGAGGTCAACGGCATAGACATCTTCCAAATCCTTTCCTTCAGGCAGAATATCTATTCCCTGACGCATCCAGGTTTCACCGGAATCGTCCGAGAAGTAAAACATTGCAATTCCGTTTGTGTCTGTGTGTCCCACTACCCATGCGCGGTAGCTTTTCGCTTTCGGAAAGGGTATGCAGCTGGTGATGGCAAACACGACTAAAAGAAGACTTGTAGTCCAAATCAGACTTCTCTTCATCATCGTTTCCTCCTTTATACTAGGTTTATGAGAACTTCGTCCAATTTTCTGAAGATAATCATCGGCACTTTTCTGGCCTTAGCCCTTTGCAGTCTCTGGGACTAAATCAAGGCCGGCCTGTTCATAATGTTTGGCAAGACTAAGTAGGGAATCTCTTCAACAGTGATAATGATAGCCCTTGCGTTTTTCATAATGTATGGTAGGTTAGTCTACGAGAAGTGAATCGTTCATTCAGACGCTTCTTTATTTGATGAGCATTTGAAAATCTGTAGTCAAGGTTCTTGGAGGAGCTAAGTGGATGTCAGAAAGATTCAAAGTCCGAATTGAGGATCTCCAGCCAAGCCAGCTATATATATCAAAGGAAAAGCTGAGAGCGATTCGGAAAAAGGAGACTCTCAAGAGTGTTCCGGTTCCGGTTATCGATTTAGACGGTAAGTTCGTTATGGCCGATGGGCATACACGAGCCATAGCGGCGATTATCGAAGGTTATGACTCGATCTTCATCGAGATAACAGACGAGAAGCTGGACCTTGAGGAATACAAGGAATGTGTGAAGTGGTGTGTAGAGGAAGGAGTTTTCACTCCGTACGACCTTGTCGAAAGAATTATCAATCACGATGATTATGAAGTGCTTTGGTACGAAAGATGCGAACGTCTTCACGAAGAGCTGAAGCTGAAGCGAAGCAGCATGTAGAGAATACTCCTCTCGGATAATTAGTTTAGCTTTATCACTGGGTTTGCTTCTAGGTCCTGCCTGCCTTATGCTCGGTGAGGGGCCTTTGATAATTAAGCGTGCTCATTACGAAGAATAATATTGCAGCAGCAAAACCTCCTGCTACGAAAGCAAATGCCAGATTGTAGCCACTCAGCGTTATCAAAGAACCTATGAGACTTAAGGCAAGCGATTGAGAGAGCACCATTACTATGTTATTGAGACCGAAGATTTTCCCCTGATTTGCAAGGGAGACTGTATCTGAAACGATCGTCACGTTGAGGGCGAGAACGATTCCTAAAGCAAAGCTAAAGAGAATCAACACGATAAGCATCAGAAATGGGTCAAGATCTAGGAATCCAGAGTAGAAGATACTAACTGACAAGAAAACGCCGGCCAGGATAGAAAGCGCCGTAATGTGCAGCCTTTTCTGCCCGAGCGTTTTGCTCAGAGTGCCAGTCATGAGAGAAGTCACGCCACTCACAAGAGTTGATATTCCCATTATCGATGATGCAGTGCCAAGAGAAACACCAATATCACTGCTTATGAAAGATGTCAGGTAGGGAAGTATCCCGCCCATTGAAAACCACAGGCCAAACTGTGAGATCATCACAAATACTATCTTCCTGTCAACTCTGAACCTCAAATCTTCTTCTTTGATGCCCACAGCAGAATCAACTATGTGGGACTCGGCTCTATAGAAGAAAAGCGGAACAACGAGAACTGCAGCGGCTATTGAGAAAACCACAAAGGCTGTCTCACCGCTTCTTGAAAGGGTGACTCCTATAAAGAGAGAGGAGAGAAAGGTGGCGATGTTCATAATACCCATCATGAATCCATAGTTTCTGTCCTTTCTGCCCGGTTTACTTACGTTGCTGACAAGGGCAGAGTATGGTGTAAGCAAACTGAAAATCGACATGGTGAAAACTACAGCCGCAATACCCAACAGGATCTCGTTGTTAGTGCTGAGTATGAACATACTGATAATCGTAATGATGAAGAGTCCTTTAATGAAGGCAAGATACTTTTTGCTTCGGTCACCAAGATAGCCGATAAGCATCCCTGTGAAGATCGTTATAATCATGCCTGCTGAAACCAGGTTCCCAGCCAGAGCAGTCGAGTGAAACTTGCCGTTGAGATAGGGTATGAGAACGAAATTGAAGATTCCGTAGATAATTCCAACGGAGGCGCTTCCGGAGAGGAGTTTAATCATCTATGTCACTCATCTTTTCGATGTATCTCGCATGCTTCTCAAGATCAAGATCTTCATTTGCCTTCAGGACTCTCTGGGTTATGAAGTGAGGGATGTTGTTTGCATCGCCCTGAAGAGAAGACAGTGCTCCAGCTATTGCGGCTATAGTATCGGTATCACCACCTATCGAAGCGCCCATTCTTATTGCCAACCAGACATCATCTCTGCAGAAAAGGCCTATGGCGATCGCTGCCACGGCAACATCCACGGCCTCCATAGTTGTTCCGAATACATAGTAAAGCCTGTCCAAGAAATCGTCAGGATGTTGCCCACCGATGAGACCTTTGATGGCAGCAAGTCTTTCGCCGGCCGAAGGTCCTACAAATTCTGCACAGGTGAGTTTTTCGCATACTTTAGAGCCTCTTATTGCGGCCTCGACGATCCCGTTGGCATTCAATCCTCTCGCAGCGTAGTAATAGGCAAATCCGACTGCCAGAGAAGCTTCAAGAGCAAGATTCGTGTTGTGAGTAGGGACAGTACAGTTTCTTATTGCTTCGACAAGATGTTTCTCGCTTCTGTCTAGATTACATAACACTGGAGCTAGCACTCTCATTGGTGCTCCGCTGGTTGTACCAAGGCTTTCGAAGTCCTGCCTATTTTTGAAGGCTTCGATAGCTCTCTTAGTGTTCGGTCCTATGTAGCCTTTCGCAACAGGGTCGCACTCGTCCTCCCACCTGCAAAGAGCTTCTTTGACTGTCTCCTGTGAGAAGTTCCCTTTCTCATGATAAAGTCTGGTTAAATAAATGACCTGCTCCGTATCGTCCGTTATCTGACCTCTTACTAGGTTTCTGTGGATGAGCGATTGGTTTGGTTCCAGCAGATCACTTACAAAACTGAACCTGGTATAGATTTGTCGTCGGGTCATGAATTCCGTTACCATTCCCATCGCATCGCCAACTGCGAATGCTTCAAGTGCCCGGAGAATCCTGCTCACTTTCCATCACTTCTTCGTACACAGAGTCCTGCTCTTTCATTTGTTACCACTTCAATCCCGACACTCACTGAAAGATCCACTCTTGGATTGCCATCTATTACGCAGAAGGCATTGAAGCCTGATAGCCGCACTGTATCAGTGCTGGCAAGGATAAACTGCTTGAGGTCCGCGGAAACGGTCTCGCCCGGTTCCACCATAGTTATTATCGGCCTCGAAGAGACAATCATTGCCGAGTTGCATAGTGAATACGGCAGCCAGCAAAGGAGCCCATTAACTGCCCTGTATGCATATAGAGACTTCATGTCTTCAGAGAATGGAGAGATGATTATCTGAGAGGGTTGAAACCTCGGCGTGATCTCTTCGCCATTGATCTCCAATCTGCTTGCGGCTGAAGCAATTGATGTAGGTTCTCTACGCGTTCTCTTGTTTCTGTAGAAGAAATCCGAAGCATCGATAGTGCAGGTCTCTCCCTCAACTGTCGAAATTAGTGTCTGGGAAATGACGATATCGTTGAATGCCGAACCCACGTACCTTTCTTCAAAGACATCCAGTCCCGTTACCCATATGGGCTCAATATTCAGGAAGTCAAATTCATGTATATCGCTGACCGATCTCAGAACGATGAAGGGTCCGCAATTTGACGTTCCTAGAGCTACGCCTACAACAGGCACAAGCCTTCCGATCTTGCGCATACCCGCAATGATATCGGATGCAGTTCCGTCTCCCCCGATTGAGATCACTAGATCTGTCTCTGAAAGGACTTTGCCGGCGTTTACGGTGTCCCTGTAGTCGCTGAATATTGGCTCCGATCCTATTACTTCCAGATCGAAATACTCTTTCAGGTGGAAATGAGTAGATCTGGTGCAGAAAAGATACATTCCCTGAAGCTTTGAGGCGAGTGCCTTCATGAGACTGCGATCATTCTCTCTCTTACCGGAGTTTGGATTGTAAACTAATCCGATTCTCATATTACCTCTCCATCCGGAGTATCTGGAGAGCGGTACTCCGATCCGTGACGATTGAATTGATGTATCCGGCCTTAATTGCCGCGTGAATCGCCAGAGCCTTTTCCTTTCCACCGGCAATTCCAATTACCTCGGGAACTTCCTTAAGCTGCTCAAGAGAAATCCCCAGAATGTTTTCGTTTCCGGAAACACAAGGTATTCCGCTGGCATCAAAGAACCTCGCTGCTATGTCGCCAACCGCTGCGTGTTTCATAAGATTAGCAAGGAACTCCTTATCGTAGATGTTCTTGAAGGCGTTGGATAAAGATATGGGTTCACCTATCCCTACAATTGCCAGATCCAGCCTCTTCCACATCTCCGACATGAATCTTATTGAGCCGTCTTCGAGCATCATATTCAGAGTCTTCGAGTTCTCTATGAAGGCCGGAGCGAAAAGGTAGTAACGATTACTGTGAAAGGAATTTGCGATCTTCTCAACTATTGAATTCATTTGATACTCATGGCGCAACTGGCCGACGCCGCCGATTAAGGGTATGAATGTTGTGTTTGGAAGCTCCCCGTTGAACACGACTCTTTCAACTGTTTCGTACAGAGTTCGACCCCAGGAGATCCCCACAAGCTGTCCATTCTTCACGTAATCGGGAAGAAATTTAGCTGCAGATATAGCGATTGAGGTTATTGTTCCTACCTCCGTTCCTTCATCCGCAACGATAACGTTCTTCAGGCCGAATCTCTCTTTCATCTCCATTGAGATCTCTTCAGAATTTCCCAGGCTTCCCGAATCGATCTCGATCCTCACGATCCCCTCGTTCTTGGCTTTTGTGAGTAACCTGCTCACTTGAGGCCTGGATATTCCGACCAATTTTGCTATTTCACTCTGTGTCAGGTCTTCAAGATAATAGAGTTTGCATACCTTTATCATTGTGTCTCTATCGGCCATCAGTCCTTTCATCGTAGGTCTTTCCTCCCTTCCACGAGGTTTGGCCCAATCACCGAGATCACTTCCGCAGCCTTCCTGTGAGCATGGTAGATGCTTTGGACCGGATCCCCGCACTTCATGAACTTCTCTATAAATCCTGCGGCAAAAGCGTCGCCGGCACCTGTAGTGTCCGCGAGCTTTCCTCCAGTGTTCTCGACTTCAAATGAACGACGGCTCTTGTTTCCGTCTATCCAGATCGTCTCGGATGATCCTCTGGTTATGATTACGTTTGAGGTTATCTCATTTATCCTGTCTTGAATGGTCTGCGCTTCACCCTCCGAGAGCATAGTGAAATCCGACAGACAGGATACCTCAATAACGGCATCTACGCCGAAATACAGACCACAACCACCAGGCACATAGACCTTCAGAGATTCAGAGGCCTTTCGGAAAGCATCGACAGCTACTTCCTTGAAACAGTCGGCTACGCAAATCGCATCGTATCTCTTTTCATCGATTACGCCGCTAAAGAGAGCGTGGCCTCCAAGCGATATGATTCTTCTCTCTCCGTGAGAATCCAACATCACTATCGTCTCAGCACCAAGTCCATCCTCGATTTTGTAGCTTAGGTTCAGTTCCGAAGAAGAAAGCCTCTTGAGAATCCACTCCGAAGTTAAATCATTTCCTGTACCAAAGTAGAAGTCCGTCTCAACATATTTCGAGAGATTCAGCGCGATATTTGCTCCCGATCCCCCGATGAAATTGTGTGTGCCTTTTGCAAATACCATGGAATCTCTTTCAGGATATGAATCGAGAATCAAGTATCTGTCGATTGAGGCCGCACCAATAACCGCAGCTCTCATTTGACAGCACCTCTCGTTAAGCCTCCGATCAAATACTTCTGCGAGAGAAGAAATAGAAGGATAGGAGGAAGAGCAGTGATGAGAGCTCCGGCCGAAAGCGCACCCCACTCAACGGCGCCTCCAGTTCCAACAAACCTTGAGAGAAATACTGGAAGGGTGTAATTCGCATTCTCTCTCATGATTACAAGTGCGAAAAAGAACTCATTCCACGAGAGAAGAAAGGCAAACGTTCCGACAGCAACAATCCCCGGAACGGCCATCGGTACGATTATCTTCCTCATTGCCTGAAAGCGAGTACAGCCGTCTATCATTGCAGCTTCTTCAAGTGCCTGAGGAATCTCATCGAAGTACCCCTTAAGAAGCCAGCTGCAGAAAGGGATAGTAAAGGTAGTGTACAGAATAATCAAACCTATGGGATTGTTCTGAAGAGAATATCGGTTCAAAAGAGAAAAGAGGCCAATAATCATAAGAATTCCCGGAAAAGCCTGGGAAGCTAGCAACCAAAGTATCAAGGGATTCTTGCCCTTGAACTTGAATCTAGACATGGCGTAACCTGCCAGCGTTGTTATGACTATGCAAAGCAGAACGGTGACGAGGGTAACTGTCATGCTGTTCGCAAAGTTCCTGCGAAAACTGGTGTCCTGGAAGATCTTTGAGTAATTTCCAGTATATAACTTCTCGGGAAGCTTTAGGGGATTCTGATAAATATCCATAGTCTCTCTGAAAGAGTTTAGTACTAGCATCAAGAGAGGAGAGAGGATTAGGAGAACTACTACAAAGGCAACGATGTTCATTGTAATTACTACGCTTCTCTTAGGCCTCATTTCTTACCTCCCTAATGTAAAAGGTTACTGGTAGAAGGAGAATAAGCAGACAGATTACGCCGATTGCAGAAGCATAACCCTGCTGAAAGTAGGCGAAAGCGTTCTGATAGGAGTACAGCGACAGCAACATTGAAGAGTTTCCAGGTCCACCGTTTGTCATTGAGTAGACGATATCGAACATGTTGAAAGTCCAGATAGTGTTCAAGGTAACAAGGATCAGAATCAAGCTCTTCATTAGAGGCAGAGTGAGATGAAAGAACCTCTTCAATACACCGGCACCATCTATTTCAGCGGCCTCGTATACATCAGACGGAAGGGACTGCAGTCCCGCCAGAAGAGTCACAATAACGAATGGGAGGCCTATCCAGATGTTTGCGACTATACAGGCGAACAGAGAATAGCCGGGGGTTACCAACCAGTTGGGAGGATTTGCAAATCCCACAGCATTCAGAAAGGAATTCAGCGGTCCCATTACCCCAAAGATGTATCTCCAGATCAGTGCCGCGACAACGGGAGTTGTTGCCCAGGGAAGAAGGATGAGTGCTCTGTATAGCCCTCTGAGCCTTATGTACGGAAGATTGAGCAACAGCGCTATCAGCATACCTATTGCAAGCTCAAATCCCACACATGCGGCCGACCATATAAAGTTGTTCTTCAGTCCGGTCCAGAAGAGGCTGTCAGACATCAGGTCTCTAAAATTCTCAAGGCCTGAAAAGTACTTTCCGCCTCCGAAGACAGCATCGGAAAAGAAACTGTTGTATATCCCGTTAACAAATGGGTATACACTTATGAGCGCTACTACGATCAATACCGGTAGAATATACGGCAGCGCCTTGGCCGTTTCGCTCTTTCTGATTTATCATCACTCCCGACAGTTACCGAGTTAATCGGTAGCATGTTTTTCACAGACTGCCAGTATCACCTTAGTACTGGCGAATACAAGCTCTTAATAAGGAAATAATGAAAGGAGTCTCTCAAAAGAGCTTAGATCAAACAGTACACACAACCTCTGCAGAGTCCTTTCACTCTCCTCAAGCTATAACTGATTATTGAAGCCCGAGTTTCTTCAGCATCTTGTTTCCTTCAGTAACAGTATCCTTAAGGGCGGCATCGAGGCTCTCGCTTCCGAGGATGACTTTTTCGAGATTCGGAACAAACAGCTTCCATTCGAAGGAGTAGAATCCGGGCATCCCCGGCTTCACGTTGTCCGAGTATTGGAGCCAGGCTTTTGCGATGTTCCATTCGTTTTCCGGAGAGCTGAATCTCGGATCCTCGAGAGATGACTCTCTGACAGGGAAGAGATAGTCGCTGTAGCTTATCTCGGCTGAGTTTTCAGTATTTGTCATGAATTCTATAAAGGCAAAGGCCTCATCCTTGTGCTTGGACAGCTTTGAGATACCGAAAGCCTGGGGGTCGGACGCATTGATCTTGTTGTCACCGTTCTTGACAAGAAGCATACCCCAGTTGAAGTTCTTGTTCTGAAGCAAGAACCGTCTGTTCCAGCAGCCGAAGGTAACCATTGCGTACTTTCCGTTTATGAATCCCTGCATTAGAGAGGTGTAGTCTATGCTTATAACATCTCTCGGCATCACCCTGTGCTCCGTTATTAGCGAAAGGTAGAATTCAATAGCTTCTTTTGCCCCCTCATTGATCTCGACCTTCCATTTATGATTGCTGTCCTTAGTAAGTATCGTTCCGTCATTCTGAGCGATCAACGTCCAGTGAAACCTCTCCATTAGCGGAGCAAGGATTCCCCAGGTTATTACATTCCCGCTTTCATCTTTCTTTGTAACGCTTTGAGCAATATCGAGGAGCTGTTCCCACGAAATCATTCTGTCGAGAGGTAATCTGATTCCGCTTTCTTCGAATATGTCTTTGTTGTAGAAGATCACCTGCGTTTCCTGACACCACGGAATACCATATAGATTGCCGGTGAAATCGTAGCAATCTTCGAATATGTGGGCAGGGATGTCTGCAATCATGTCGTCTGTGACGTAAGTGTTGAGCGGTGCAGCGTATCCCATCATCCCATACTCTCGGAACTTCTCTGCATCAGTATGAAAGACGTCCGGTGCATTTCCGCCCTGAAAACTCGTCAACAGGTACTGATCTGAAGACTCCCATGTACCCCAGATGATATTGACCTGAATGTCCGGATTCTCCATGTTCCAGATATCGACCAGATCGTATATTTTGTCGACCGCTGCAGGTTGCCAGGCAAGACAGTAGAAATCGAGGGTAACAGCGAATACAACCGTGCTGACTATGAGAAGTAACGAAAAGAGAAATACCTTCTTCACTTAAATCCCTCCTAGTGGGAGACCTTAACGACAATCTTGATTTTGGTCTTGTCAATAGCATCTTTAAAGGCTTCGTCAATATTCTCCAGATCCCAAACTCTGGAAATCAATCTCGAGAAAGAATCTGGATCGCCAGTGATGAAGCCGAAAGCCTTCTTGAAATCCTTCTCGGAGAAACCAAAAGTGCCGACGAGATCTACCTCTTTATAGTGAATAAAGTAAGGATCTATTTCCAGGATCGTGTCTCTCGACATTCCACCAAACAGTTCAAATGTTCCGCCCGGACAAACAAAAGGTAGAAGCTGATTGACAAGTTCCTTTTTATCATTTGCAAGGATAATTGAATCGAAACGAGATTGACTCTTCTTGAAGCTTTCGAAACTCGAATCACTGAAGTCTATAGTTTTGAGACCGCAGTTTGCTGCCATGGACAGCCTGTTATTATCAACATCGGAAATGTATGTCTCGCATCTCATGTTCTTCAGAGCGTTTCCAAGAAGCAGCCCCATTGGCCCACTTCCAACAACCAGGACCCTGTCTTCAGGTTTTATTCTTGCCTTATCAATGCCATGAATCGCACAGGCAAGCGGTTCTGTAAGGGTCGCGGTACTTTCAGGAACATCATCGGGTATTTTCAGAGTCGCCCTTTCCAGGATCTCCGACGGCACTTTCACATACTCGGTAAAGGCCCCTTCGACCCAGAATTTCTTTGAGCAGAGCTCGGGAACTCCCTTTTGACACATCTCACATTTACCGCACTCTATGTAGGGGGCAATAACATATCTAGAATCACCGAAATCGCGATCTACCGATGCGCCTTTTTCAACAATCCTTCCCGTGAATTCATGCCCTAGAATGCAAGGCGGTTTGAACATGTGGTGACCTTTGTTGAATGTCTTGATATCTGTGCCGCAAACACCGACCATCCCTATCTTGACAAGGCCTTCGTTTACCTGAATTGTGGGAGTATCAATATCTTCGATTTCGATCTTCCCAATGCCCTTGTAAATTGCTGCTTTCAAATCAGCCACCTCTTCTAACAGATAATGGGGGAGTTGGCCTCCCCCATTACGAAAATCACATCTCAACCCTGACTTCGACAACGTACCATGCCCAGTTATCTGATGGATACTTGTCGGTGATTTCAGGGAAGTCGTTGATCGGATACGCGAGCTTTATAGGGCCGCCCTGGCTTGCTGGAAGAGCCCTCAAGCTTTCGCCCGATCTGGTTGAGTGAGTCAGCATTATCGGATACTTCAACGCATCTTCATAAGTTACTGCGAATTCTTTCTCATCGGAGCAGACCATCACGACTTTTTTCGCGCCCGAAGGAACCCCTACGAACTTCAGCAGATCGGCGAGAGTCACTCCCACATATGTTTTGTCACCCATCCAGGGATCGGTGACAAAGAACTCGGTTTGGGGCAGTTCTTTGAACTCGTCAAGTGTGAGTTGCCAGACGCCTTCCTCATTTCTCAACGCGATCACACCACTGATCTTTAGTACGGGATTCGCGATTATTGCAGCAGAAAACAGAAGCATTGCCGCAAGAACAACCACTAAGGTTTTCTTCATACTTATTTCCCCTCCTTATTCTTCCTGAGCAATTCCCTCGGCCACTAACAGTTTCAGAGGATCGACCACTCTCTCGTTGTTTCTAAAGATTCCGTAGAGAGAGTACTTCTCATCTTTGGAAATGGCAAATGGAATGTCCAGATTGGTTATTTGAACCATGAAAGTATCGCTGCCATCGTTAAACGTGTAGGTTGTACCCCACTGACCGGTATTGGAACAATTCGAGACGAGCACAAGAGCTCCCTCAAAGTATTCTGGATTGGTTTTCATAGATTTGATATCTACCGGAGCGCTTCTGACGAAGAGCTTCTTTCTGAATTCTTTATCTCCGACGCGTACAACTATTTCATTTAGGCCATCGCCACATGAAGAAAGATTAAGGTTGAAATAGTACTCGCACCAATACCTCATCTCTCTCTTCAAGACATCGCATTCGAAGACATGATCATTGAGAAGTACTTCAATATCGTCCGATACTGAAGGAAACGTGCAGAATCGGACATACTCCACTCCGGAATAGGGAGTCTCTCTGCTCATGTCGAACCACCCGGAATAATCTTCTGTAAGAGTAACGAAACAATAGTTGAGATCATTTCTCTTCATTTCGAAAAGCGTGAATCCATATTCGTCACCCGTTGGGGAAGGGCCTTCCCACCACGCTCCCGATATGGCGCCGCAGGTTAGCTCAACAAACGGGGCATCGAAGTACTCTATCATAGTATGTCTATGGCCGCTGATGTGATATGAGCACTCGTCTGCAAAGATCTGCATCATCTCATAATAATTGTCGGTCTTTGCCAGATTGAATATCGGTTCATGAGAGAAAACAATTATTCTGGTATTGAGAGCGACAGATTCTATATCTCTTCTTAGCCATTCGAGCTGCACGGAGTCGATCTCGTAGATGAAACTGCCATCTACAACATTGTGGGTATTGAGTACAATGTAGTGCGTTCCGCAGCTGTTGAAAGAGTAATACTTAGGTCCGTATGCGTTGTGAAAAATGTCGTACGGATCTTCCTTCTTTTTGTTTGTCTCATGATTTCCGACTGAGTAGTAAACTGGGATGTCTCCGACTGTGAGATAGTCTCTCACCTTAGTAGCCCATCTGGTTGCAGTCTCGTCGTCGATGTCCTTGATGCTTGCTCCCATGTCGCCGTTGCAGACAATGAAATCGGGACTAATTGTCTCAAGAATCGAAACTAGTTTAGTCATGTATTCATCTGGGTTGTCGATCATCTCTCTGTCGCCCAGGGACTCATAGAAGAGATCAGGATCATCGGCATAGTGAATGTCGTTGACAACCGCGAAGACGCCGTTCTCCACAATCGGCGTCAGCAAGAAGTCGTGATTCTCGACTCCTCTAGCATACCACTCGTTGCATACATAACCATCTGGTTTGATCAGGAATACGAAGCCATTTGAATCAGAGATGTTGTAGAACCCGCCACTGTCTGAAGGTACTATCTCAATTCCATTTGAAATAAGACAACCCTGAACAACCTGATCCTCTGCGTCGAGTATTCCGTTTGAATTAAGGTCAACAAAGACATACCCTTCAATTCCGATCACCAAGCTAACAACAAGCAATACGAAAACCAACAAGAGTGTTTTTTTCATAAACGCCACCTCATTTCGGACTAGCCGTGGACCGTTTTCAGCAGCTTTCTTACGTATTCGGTCTGGTCGTCGGCCTGGAATACATTTCTTCCATAAGCAACTCCCATCGCGCCAAGTTCAAGAGCCTCTCTCGCCATTTCAAAGGCATCCTTTCCCTTCGGCCCGCCGGCAATCACAACCGGCACAGGGACCGATTCCAGAACCTTTGAAAAAGATTCTAAGCCAGTGTAATACACCTTTATCAGATCGGCGCCAAGTTCATATGCGACCCTGGCTCCGAGAGCAATATATTCGGGGTCAGTGAAGTGATCCATGGCTTGCGGAAGCATTTCAGCAATCAGTGGCATTCCTAGTCTGCTGCATTGCTCAGCCACCCTGCCAATAATCTCCAGTGACGCATTTTCGCCATCGCCTCCTATGAATCCCATAACAACGACTCCGTCTGCTCCTATTGATAGCGCATGTTCAACGGAAGTAGTAATTCTGTGATAATCAAACATAGTGGAGTAGTTAGTAGATGCACCGGTTATTCTGCATAGAATCGAAACTTTTCCTCCAAGCAAATCTCCGTTCTTTTCGATAACGCCCGGATTAAGGATTATTGCATCGGGCCGGCCGATAATTATGTTACTCAGAGTCTCCCTGACATTCCTGATGCCGTTTATCGGACCCTGAAACTGTCCGTGGTCCATCGCTACGATTACCGTCTTTCCGTCTTCTTTAAGTATCCGGTTCATTCTAATCAATTTCCCCGTCATAACATCTCTCCTATCATTTGTTCAGAACATATGTGCCTAGATTATAGTACATTCTTTCCGAAAAACAAAACTGAAGCAAATGATTTGGCAGTTTGATTTTTGGGTGAGCAATTAGGAATAGGAGTGAAAATCGGTTTCGGCGATTGGGCCAATAAAGTTGTTCTACTGTTAATTTCCGTTGCTTTCTACTGCAGGAGATGATTAAGTTCTGGGTTAGCTTTGACACCAGATGATTCCAGACACGGTTCTATGATGGAATTAAGATTATTGCAGAAGCCTTTACTTTGCTGATCTACAGATTCTGAAGCCGAGATTTGTAATGGTGTGACCTGGCAAACCTTTCGATCTCACATCGATACTTACACCAACGGGACAGTCTATCCAGCTGCCACCTCTCTTAACTCTGTAAGCTGAGAAAACATCAACATAGGGATTCGTTTCTTCTAACGAAGAGTAGTTGATGTGATAGTCGCTTACCCATTCCCAGACGTTTCCAGACATATCGTATATTCCCAGTTCGTTCGGTGCTTTAGTTCCCACAGGATGGGTCATGTTTTCGGAGTTCGACTTATACCAGGCTATTGAGTCAACCGAGTTTCCACCTGATCTTGTATAGCCCTTGCTCAAGTTACCGCCCCTCGCTGCAAATTCCCACTCTGCGTCTGTCGGAAGCCGGTAACCTTCAACTTCTGAGGGGTCTGTGGTTTTGTTGCCCAATGCGTCAAGCAGATTGCCTTCAAAGTCGTAGGCAAGGGGCAACCCTTCCTTAAGGCTAAGCCAGTTGCAGTAATCAATTGCGTCCCACCAGCTCACGTTGATTACAGGTCTAGACCCTCTTCCCCAACCCGCATCGTCTGGAAGGCTCCTTCCAGTCTCCGCACTGAAAAAACCGTACTCGTCGAAGGTAACTTCGTACTTTCCGATGTAGTAATCGTAATTCAGATGGATCCTTCGAACCGCTTCATTATCCACGCCTTCCTCTCTCCAGGTGGTTCCCATAAGAAAAGTTCCACTTTTGACAAGAATCTCTTCCGGTGTTGAAGCAAAGAGTGAAGAAACTAGAAGAACTATTGCAGTCAGTGAAAGCAATTTGCGCATTGAAAAGTCCTCCTTTGATGATAGTCTATAAAAACAAATCACTGTCGAGATCAGCGATGATTTCGCTTTCGCAACAAGTATGTCAGTCGAGAAGATGCGAAGAGCTTTCCGAAAGGCCCGAGCTGTTAGCACTGTCGGGTATCGTACGTGGAAATTGATGCGTTTTCGGCAGGCTTTGTCCCGGTTTAGCGGGAGATTATCATTTCTCAAAACCAATGCCTTCTGCCTCTGCAACAAGGAATATCTTCAAAAAGCGGCCTGTAGAAATCTGGTTGAACTCATTAGTGAATGATATGAAGGTGAATTTGGCCGGCAGTTGTAATTCTGATTTGCGCACACGGACTGTAATCATCCGCCACTAGAAACAAGAAGCGATATCATCTACCAACCTCTCTATCTTTCTCTCTCGTCCAAAGCTCCACCATCCCACGCTTGCCTCTCCGCAGATCTCTGCCCCTTTCTTTTTACAGATTTTCTTCATGTATGCAAGCGTCTGTCTCCTTCCCAAAGCGGCTGGAAAGAGACCCGTGGCCATAAGGGCAACCTTCTTTCCTTCGATGGGCTCCATTTTGGCAAGATAGCTCTTCATAGCATCGGCGGGTGCTCCACCATTCACCGGAGAGCAGAAGACCAGTCCCTCATATCTTTCGAGATCGGGAGTCTCCGATCTCAGCCTTACCACAGATGCTTCTTTTCCCGCGGAGATCAACTTATCTCTCAGTTTTTCGGCAACGTACAGTGTATTTCCGGTCTTCGAATAGGCGATTATTCCAATCTTCACGACTGTTGCCTCCTTCCTAAATCATCTTTCCATCAATCTTCTGAGTTCCATATACTCTCTACTGGTTCCTTTTCAAGATCCAGTTTCATATGCGAAGTATTCGCTCAGTCCACAAGCTCGAGCGAAAAAGAGTCGTTTCTTCTGTAGGCTTTCACGGTGGTTATAGCGCAGTTGTTTATCGAAATGCCTGATCTCGAGAAGAATCTCTTCGGGTCGATTCCGTTGCAAACGAAGGGAAGGGTCATTGACAGAAAGCCTCCGTGACTTACCGCAAGGACTTCTCCTTCGGGACATTCACTAACAACTGTATTCATAGCCTTCCAAAATCGATCGATAACTTCTCTGTGACTCTATCCGTTGGGGATTCTCTTATCTATCTTGCCATCAATCCAACTTCTTACAAGTTCAAGAAACGCTCTTTCTGCTTCCCCTTCAATGAGCTGGCCCTCAAGTTCGCCAACGTGAAATTCACGGATCTCATCAAGTAGTTGAGGTTCGATTTCAAGATCAGATGAGACTATGCGTGAGGTCTCCCTTGCTCTCAGAATCGGTGAGGTGTAGATCTTGCGAATGTTCCTAAGCTTCAAATAGCGCGCGGCCATTTTCCCTGTATCCTTCCCTCATCGGTTAGGGGAAAACCATTATCGCCATTTGCAAATATCCCCTCTACATTTGCCTGACTCTGTCCATGCCGCATTAGGAATATCGTTGTCATTTTGCCCTCCATAAAGCTCTGTCAGGAAAATGATAACAGATTCCGTCTGGGTATTTTCAAAGCATGAAGATCTGAAGCGCAATGGCGTGACTGACATGTTTTGGCCAGCGTCGATGAGAAGCATGTTCCAACTGTCTTCATACGAGTGAATTCTGCAACTATCAGTCGGTCTCAGAAAAACATATTCAAAGGATTCACTGAAAACTCTATACTAACGCTTAATTGCTTCCCAGGTCCCTTCAACAAATGGATCGAAGATCGTGAACGTTCCCGACATCGTGTTCTTGGTTACCGATCCTGCGAAATCTATTCCTCTTTCAGAAGTCCAGGTGTTTATGTGTACTTCGCGCTCGTTTGAGATCATTCCGAAAAGTTCTCTACAAGCTGAATCAAGACAGAAACTTCCCCTGTAGTTGTATACGATGTGTTGCTCAATATTAAAAGTTGCGGTTTCAGAAGCCCCACCTGAGTAAAACATGATGACATCCCAGCTGCCATTTAGGTTTGGTAGTCCAAAAAAGAGGCATCCAGATGCAAGAAAAACTATCGAGATTATCAAGAGTACAATTAGAAAGCGTTTAGTCATTCTCTATCCACTCCGCGTCAAGAGCATCATGCCTTTTGGCAAGTCGGTTACAAAATCTCTTCAGAAGCGAGAATTTATTCCAATTATACAGGGATTGGATGCTTTTGAAGAGCGTCTTTCGACAGTTTCTGAATAGTAAGAGCTCCAGGATAACATAAGCCAAGCCGTACCGATAAGAGAACGATTGCAGGCCAGGTCAATTCAGAAGAATAGAACTTGGAAGAGATCATCTCTAGAATCAAGCCCAGCGTTGAGTATGGCGACAGAGTTTACGGAAATACTGCGCAGAAATGAAGCTTATTCCTTCTGTTCTTGCTGATTCATTTTTACTTGGAAGTTCATGAGGGTTTGTGTTCTAATAATCTTGAAGTAGAGGCCGGGTTTCTCGTACAGTCTTCATTCATCCTGACTTCTTCAAGAGACTTACCGACTTTTTTGGATAATTATAGATTCATTCAAACATCAATAAGGAAGCAGAGTTGCAAGAATCATACACGAAGTTTTACGAGTCTGGAGGATTTGGCGTTAATCAAAATCCCCAATTAAATCATCATGATGCAGAGAGGAGGAAATGAAGTGTCTGGGAAAAAAGGGAAATTCGTTTTCAACCATGACTTTATCTACAAGATGCCTGTGCACTTTGGTGGCGATCCTTTCTACCCGGTAAGGGTTCTCTACGGAGACAATACCGTTATTACGGTGGAGTATGAGACGGACGAAGAAGCTCTACTGAACCACATCCCTGAAGATTTCGAGCTCAAAGAACCTATCGTTACCGTTCAGTACACCAATTGCCGGGATGTAGACTGGATGATTGGGGGAGAATACAGGCTAATTCAGGTAACAGCACCTGTAAAGTATGTGGGAAACTCAGATGGTCTCGAAGGAGTCTATGCGCTTGTCGTATGGGAGAACAAGACCTGCCCGATAATCGGGGGCCGTGAAGAGGACGGAGTACCGAAGGTGTTCGCAGATATCTCGTCTGAGCGCCATCTGGAAAATCATTGGTTTGTGGCGGCCAGCTACGAGCAGTTTACGTTCCTGAAAATAGACCTCCAGAGAGGCGATGAGGTAAGTGAAGAAGATTTGGCGGAGTTGAACAAGAATCCCAAGATCAATCTCTTTGGGTGGAGGTATTTGCCTAATCTCGGAAAGGGCGGAGCTACCTTGAGTCATGCAACTCTCTATCCTCAGGAGGCCGTTTTCAAACAGATGTGGAATGGTACCGGCACGGTCGAATGGATCGGCCTAACATATGAGCAGCACCCATTGCAGTCAAGAATCATAAGGTCACTGAAGGCTTTGCCGATCAAAAAGGTTACATCCGCGGCAATGGCAAAAGGAATAATTAAGTTGAATGTTGGCGATTCCAGGATACTTCCATAGGATATGAGAGGAGGAGGAAATGAACGGATACTTTGAGAAGAAAGTGGCTGTGGTTACCGGAGCGGCTTCAGGAATAGGGCTTGGTATGACCGAAGAGATGCTTTCCAGGGGGGCAACGACTGTTTTTATGGCCGACGTTAATCAGGACAATCTCGATAGAGAAGCTAAGAGATTGAATTCGAAATACGCCGGTGAAGCTGTACCTTTTCTTACTGACGTCACAAAGGAAGATCAGGTTGAGAAGCTAATCATGTCTGCCAAGAAGAATGCAGGACATCTTGACTTCGTCTTCAACAACGCAGGGATCGGAATGACAATCCCGACCGAGATGGTGACTTTCGAAATCTGGAAAAAGGTTGTGGATATCAATCTCTGGGGAGTGATCTACGGGACCTACCATGCCATACCGATCATGAGAGAGCAAAAATCCGGCCATATTGTAAACACAGCTTCTATAGCAGGGTTGGTTCCGCTTCCATATCAAGCACTGTATGCAAGTACAAAGAGCGCAGTGAAAACCATGACGGAAAGCCTTTATTACGAGCTCTCTTACGAGGGTCTTAAATTCAGTGTTGTATGCCCGGGAAATGTGCGTACGGCTATATTTGGCGAGCTGACTCCCCCGCCGGATTCAGTGTCCGTTGAAGATGCGGTGAACTACATATTTGAGAAGATGGAAAAGGGAGATTTGCTGATTGTCTTCCCGCAGAGCATCCGAGATGCCGAACTGGCCTACAGAACAGACCGAGAGAAGTTCGACAAGCTCGCGTTTGATATGGCCGCAGAACGCCTTGAGAACTACAGAACCAAAGGAACCTACTATTGATCGGGATGAATGCCCATGAAACTGACAAAAGTATTTAGCGAATCGGAGCTTTCTCTGGAAGTTGTAATATTGATGATAGCCGGGCTCATTCTTCTTATTACTGGCATGCTGCTCTTCCCTGTTGCTACAGGCGGCCTACCCTACTATGAGAATGGTCTTTACGGTCTTCTGTTGGTGATGTTTTCGCTGCAGATAATTTCAATGGGGAAAACGCCCTTTGGTGACTTGAAACGATCAAAGCTCGTCGTGGCTGCAGGAATTATCATTGGTGGAATTGGAACGATAACTTGTTTCATTCCAGATGCCTTCAACGATATTCCCAGGCTTCTGCTATTCCTTTTCTTTGGCCCCGGAGGAGCTCTATTGCTTCTTCAAATGATCCTGTCGAAGGATAAACTCAGAGCCTGGTCTGAATATGGGGGAATCTTCCGACATTTGATAGCCGGATGCACGGTGGCATACGTTTCATCGATTCTCATATCGATACTCCTGTGGAACCAGAGTCTTCTAAGTGTTCAGATGACGGCGATCTTGGTTCTGATCTATGGAGCCGCCATTGTATATCTTTCTTTTGTTCTGAGAAAGATATACAGTGCTTACCCGAAAGAGGAAGAGAGGAAAGAAGGAGAAGTTGAACTCCCAATGGACAGGGCAATGATTCTATTCACAAGTGTCTTCATGATAATTCTTGGTGTGCTGTTGATTCCTGTAAATCTCGGGCTTCTGCCTTTTTCGGGAAGTGCCCAGCTTGGTTTGCTGATGATGATTTTCGCTATCCAGATGATTGCCTCGGGAAGCACCCCGATAGGAGTCTTTCCAAGATCGCTGTCTGTGATCTTGATTGGGTTTTTATTTGCATCCCTTGGAACTGTATCGTGCATTATCCCGGAGATCTTGGTCTATCCGCTCACCCTGCTTGTCGGTGTCCTCAATATTTTGGGAGGGGCGATTTCAATAGGCAAGTTCCTTGGTCGGCAGGCGAGCGGAACGGGTGGAGAAGGCAGTAAGATACCCGGTATACTTGTTAAGCTGACCGTCGCCCAGCTCACTCTTAATGTTCTTGCAATCACATTTGGATTATCAATGCTGATTTCTCATCTCTTGCCGGGATTGGTTATTGGCGTGGTCTTGGCGGCTAATGGAGCTGTGCTTCTGTACTTACTTCACGTTCTGTTCGTTATAGATAGAATACAAAAGGGGGTGGAACTCGGAAAATCGACATAGTTTGGATCAAATCCATAGATAAACGCTGAGAAACGCCACCTATTTACCATGACTGTTTCTGAAAACAAGTCTTCACTGAGAGCTGACCTGATCATTGAAAGGATTTTGGGAGCCGGATTCTGTGTACTTCACAGTCTTCGTTTATCGCAGTTGCTTGCTCCAAGAATCCTCTGTCTAATCTGGGGCTGAGGCTTTTTCTTCCCTCAGTCGAAGCAATAACGATTTCACCCTCTTCACTTGAACCACGAAGGACTCAAGTCTGCTTTCGACGGTCGGAGTGAATGGGTTTCCGTCAGACTCAAAGAAGAGTGTCGGGATATTGCCGGCAAGATCAAAGACCTCTCTTTTGAGCTTGTTCGAGTTTCTCCTTTGGTGATCTAGTCCTCTTTCTGCAATGGCTTCTGCAATCCTGGTCGGCATACATCCAAATGGGCCTATAGAAATGACTCCGTCATATCTGTCTATCGATTCGAACAAGACGGCTCCTAGAGTGAGGACTGCTTCTCCTGTAAGCTTGGGGTTCAGAAAGTCCTTTGAGACATCTACCATACCTTCAATATCAACTAAGTGCGCTCTGTAAAGTCCACTTGTTTCGAGGACTTTTTTGACTCGCTTTTCTATAGATCGCTTTACAACAATTTCAACATGTTTCAACCCTCTCTTCAACGGTCCAAGCTCTGTTGGTACATATTTCTTCAGCAATATGTAGTCCAGATAGTAGATCCACTCTTCAATTGGTGAAGCATGCATAATTATTCCATTATCTGCAAAGAACAACTCGAGTGATTTTCTGGAGAACTCGTCGTTTCTAACGTATATCTCCCCTGAAAGCAGAACTTTTGGTGTCGTTTCGAAATCGCTCTTTAGAGGGATCCTTGAGATCTTCTCGCAGATTGTCTCCAATTTTCTGATTACTTCACCATATGAATCACGTCTCAAGCTCTCACGAAGAATCTCGCGAGCTTCTCTAGATGCTTCGATAGCCTCGTCTCTATTTGAGGCTAGCGTAAGAAGGGCATTTTCAACATTACAGAACTCGTCAGCCATGATCATGCTTGTCCATATTCTCAGTTTAGTTTGAAGGCCCATGCCCGCATAACCGTTCTCAGAATTGAGGGAGAACAGTAGAACATTGCTTGCATTGTTCTTGTCCAGCCAAAGATCTATGTAAGTACTGTACTGACCAAATCGGCAGGGGCCGCGAGTATCAGGCATGAAGTACATTATTACGCTTTTGTCGTCCTTGTTTTCCTCAAGGTAGCGAATAAGGCTTCCTAGAGTCAGGTGAAAAGGCAAACATTCCTTGGATAATGAGTTGGATTTTCCCAGCTGAAACTCTAATTCTGTCGGTCTCGGGAGAACGTGAGTGTTGATGCCGACCTTTTCGAAGGCAGCAGCCATGAGCTGAGCTGCAAACTCGCCCATGGTAGGGACGATTACTTTGACCGAGGGATCTGTAATGGGAATGTGTCTTCCGTCCTGCAGCTCTATGCTGAATGTCCCGTTATTCGTTATTAGTTTCGGTCTCTTCGCCCGTTTGCTTTCTACTGGCTCCGCGTTCCTTTCTATGGAGCTTCTAACTACATCGGCAAAGGCTTCGATCCTGGTCTCCACTCCGGCATCCGATGTATGACTATCCAGTTCCAGAATCAGGGATGGCTTTTTCCCCATAATGTCTCTAAAGAAGGAGATCAAAAATGAGTCAGGTCCGCAGCTGAAGTTGGTTATGTAGAGTGCGAAGAGCTTTGGATTATTTTTTACATATCTGGCCGCCTTTAGGTTCATCTCACCCCATGCCCAGTACATTTTCTCATGTGACCTTTCGTTTTCGTAAGGGAGAGCGTCAAAAGTCACTACAGGAATTCCGCGTGAAGCAAGTTTTTCCGGGATTCCCATGTTGGCGTCACTGGAAAAGGCATTGTATGATCGGCCGAAGATCACGACACCGAAATCCGATCTCGCGACGTTTTCAAGAAACCTGTTCCCGATCTCCTTTATCCTTATAACGCTATCTTCGTAGGATTTCACTCCATTGGAAAAAGCGGTCAAAGCTTCTTCGCGGTTCCTTCCCAGTGACTTCGCAAGTAAGACGAACTTCTCTTTCTCTTTTTCGAAGCCCTGCGAAAAATCGAAGAAATCTGTCAAAATTCTTTTCGACCCGAGCTCCTCAAAACTCCCCATTAGCCAGTCCGGTTCGCTCTGCACAAATGGGCAGAACACCGAGTTTTCAACGGAGTTCGCAACCTCTAAACCCTTGACTGCTGGAATGAAGAAATAGTCGGGATTCATCTCCAAAAGATCATACATATAACCATGTGACAGTTCGACTGGAAAACAGAATTCCGATTTCTTTCTATCCCAGCCTCTGGGGTCGGACTTTTCCGGTACGACGATTTTAAACCCTAGACTTCTGAAAAAATTTGAGAAGAGAGGGAAGAGAGTATTCATAGAGAGAGACTTGCTGATTCCTATAGTCTCGATGCCCTTTTCGTCTGACCGTTCAAAGACTATCTTCTCTCTATCGGTAGTATATATGTATTCGTTTCTGTTTATGGGAAGGTTAAGACGAACATTTTCATACTTGTTGCAAGCACCGCCGAAGGGAAACTTCTTCCCTCCAACTTCAATTATGCGGATCGGACACTTTCTGTCGCATTTCTCTGCTCCACCGTCACAAATGAAGGTATTGAGATAGCGCACTTCTTTTGAGATCAAGTCAACCAGCTCAAAGCGTTCTTCTTCCAATTGGCCTTGTTCAAGCTTTTCCTTAACCATGAGTGATACACCAAATGCGCCCATGAGTCCGGGATGAGGTGGGACGATTATCTCCTTTCCAGTAACTGCCGCCATTGCCACGGGGACAGCACGATTGAGACATACGCCTCCCTGCATGAAGACCTTTTTCCCAACCGGTCTCATGGCTTTCACTCTGTTTGTGTAGTTCAGACAGATAGAGTAAACCAGGCCGGCGCAGATATCTTCTCTGGAGATGCCTTCGTTGATCGCAGTCTTAATATCGCTGCTGATAAAGGCCGCACACTGATCGCTGAAGTTTGGTGGAGATTGCCCTTTAAGCGCATAATCTCCAATCTCTCTGTAATCTATGTTCAGAGATTCCTTTGCGGATTCTTCGAGAAATGAGCCTGTACCAGCAGAACAGGCTTCGTTCATTGCATAATCCAGGGCAACCCCATTGGATAAGAAAGTGTATTTGGCATCCTGACCGCCAATCTCAAATATCGTGTCGACTTCTCTATCAAAGAATGAAGCAGCTCTTGCGTGAGCCATGATCTCATTGTAAACGGCACTCGTCTCGCAGAAAAGGCCAACTATCTTTCTTCCAGAACCTGTTACCCCGAGACCAATTATTTCGACAGGAACATCGAGCGAAGCACGAATCTCTTCAAGACACTGGCGTGTAGCGTTTATTGGATCTCCCATAGTCCTGAGATATGAACTAGCAAGAATGGTATTGTCCTTGGTTCTCATAACAACCGCCTTGGTTGTAGTTGAGCCAACGTCTATACCGAGAATGCAAGAATCACCGTCTTCAGCTGTCTCGAAAGGCATCTCCTTGAAATCGACCATGTCTACAAACTTTGAAAGGGGCTCATTCTTGGGGAAAGTCATTATACCTTCCTTGAAGACAGTCTCTTTATCTATCTCGATTTCTTCGAGAGCACTGGCATGTAGATAAGCGCCAAAGGCCTCAAAGAAGAGAGCCTCTTCAGGTATGGTAATTTCCGCGATTTCTTTCAAGTGATTCAGCACAAGCCGGTTTTTTGTTACTCCACCAACTAGAAGTATCTTTTTTACACCAGCCCTGTGCATGAGCTCACCGATCTTGTCGGACATGACCTTTCCAAGACCATTGAGAACCGATTCTTTAGGTGTTCCCTTGTTAAGAGCATGAGTACAATCGCTCTTGCAAAACACGGTACACCTGGAAGAAAGCTCGTAAATCACGTTTGTTTCCACTACGTTTGCTGTATCCAGTTCGACATCCATTCGCTTTAGTTGCTGGAGAAAGAACTCTCCAGTTCCTGAAGCGCATTTGCTTCCTGTGAAGACAGCTGTGATGTTTCCCTTATCGTTTAGCTTATACAGCGTGAAATTCTCTCCGCCCACGCTCACAATTGCCTCATGATCTCCGTACTTGCTTTTCAGTTCTTTGTAGGCAAATTCAGTGGCTTCAACTTCGGGGATTTGCGGAAGATTCAACAGCCTTCTTCCTTTCTTTCCAGTTACTACGACTACTCCTCTTTCAAGGATTTCCGGAAGAAAGCTTTTGAGTACTTTTAGTGGATTTCCTTCATGCAAAAGCCTTCTGGGAGTTTGACCATCATACCAGGAAATAGTGCTTGAGCCTATGCAAAGTCCAGCTCTATCCAATTGACTCGCCCCGGGGCTTTGAAAACGCTACATAAGATGTTAGAAGCATACTAATTAATGATAGCACATATAATTCTATTTAGTTTAACACTCCGAAAAATCATTACTGCGTTTGTACGGTCTCAACTCAGAGATTGGCTCACTTAAGAGCAAAAGCTAATTATGATAGTCGGGCTGGCGTTCATTCCCTATATTCTGACTTTATTACTCCAGGAGGACAGTATAGAGGATCAAGGGCTCTTGGTGAAGGCAGATACATTCTCAAGGACAAAGAAAAAGGTCCATTGGGCGCGGGGAGCCAGTTGCTTTCGAGATCAACGCCAGGCGAGTCGTGTTGTATATAGATGTCAAGAGACCCGTCATCGTTGTATGACAATCTTGACCGATCACCTATTGAGTATCTGTTAATTGGATTAGGCACCATGAACTGGTCATCACCGTACATTGTGATGGACCAGAACCCACCCGGTCCAACGGGTGGAATTTCGTTGCTTTCAAAATGGATCAGGTAATTGTACCTTGAGCCATCATAAGATTCTCCATCGGCATCTGCATAACTTATTGGATAGTAGGTTTCCTCAAGATCGCTCCCATAGAGACCCATGTAAGCGGCCGAAGCTCGAATCTCATACTTACCCTGCATCTGGTTTCGATTACCGAAGACTCGCTTTGTGAGACTCCAGCCATTCTTAGTAGTTCCCAGCAGTTCACCCGGTCTGAGAATAACTTCCATGGCATCTTCAATTCCTTGCTCAATTGCAGCCCGTATTTCGGAATTAAGATCTGCTTCGTCAAACGGAAGATTCGGTCCGATTCCAATAAGGCTGAATCTTTCGATCAAGGCTTTCTCAGATGGATGAATTTCTAGCTGGCCTAGAAGGAAGTTCAGATAGTAGATAAAACCGGCCGACTCGGCTCGTTCCTGTCTGAAGACCGGAAAAGTGTCTGTTCTTACAGATTTAGGGGCTTCATAACCAAGAAAGGAACTCAGGGGCTGGATTAGAAAGCTTTTTTGAATTTTGCGTATCGCATCAAGCTCACCGGATATCTCTGGGTTTATTGAAATCCTTGCTAGACACAAAACAAAGTTTCCTTCGCTGGTGAATACTTCATCAATGCTCTCGGGAACTTCTACTAATGACTTCGGACCGGTGATCAAGAAAGTCCTTGCCCCGCAACCGGTGGTTCTCGTTCCTGCATATGCGAAGTTATGAGTATACATGTCGACAAACTGTAAGGAGTAGTATCTTTCGCAAATAGCAGGTATCTGAATTATGATTGGTTCAGCTCTCAAATCAAGCCATGCAGCCGAGAACACTGTATCGTTGTTCGGGCGGACAATCTCTCTGAATTCAGGTCCAAGCAACCCTTTGCTATGCTTGAACCGGTTGAACGCATCTGGTATCACGGCCTGCAGAGTCATTGTTCGGAAATTCTCAAGCATTGGATAAGCGAAAATATACGCCTGTCGTGCGATTTCCCTTGCTTCGTCGCAGTTGTTCGTTGCCGGAGTCGATCCTGCGCCTAAGAAAGCGAACAAGAACACAACCACAGACAGCAGGGTAAGTAACTTCTTAAGATCCATCTTCGAATCCCCCATGTGAACTACCTGGTGTTGCAAATGGAAGTGGTCATACCAAGTACGATTATGAGCTCTATGAATGGTCTGTTTTCACATCACTTTATGCTAATCACATTATACCTGTATAAGATACAGAAAACGGGACATAGATTCTCCCGCTTATCTGACTGTATAATGGACGAAATTGTTTGGGCAAGTAACAGATCGGAGTAATCAACTGTTAATTGCTTTGGCTTTACCCCCTGAAAGTGATACAAGTTATGTCCATAACTGTGTGGTTTGACTCGAATGAGATAGGGGAAGCATTCGCTCTGGCTGAGCTAACATCGTTCTACACTGATCAGAAGATGCGCCCTTGACTGTAACGCACGGTAATAATATTTGATGAATGTTGGAAGGATCACATCAATGTGAAGGGAGTTGCAGAGCTCACCCGTCTCTCCGTTCGGGCGCTTCAGCACTATGACAAGATAGGACTTCTAAGTCCTAAGCGCAATTTGGCAAATGGATACAGGGAGTATTCCGAAGGAGATCTAGATAAACTTCAGCAGATTCTCTTTTTCAAACAGTGTAGCTTTTCTCTGGAGAGGATCGAGAAGCTTCTAGCAATCCAAGGTTCGATAGAGAGAAGGCCTTAGAACTTCAGAAGAAGAACTTGATTCTTGAGAAAGAGAGAATCGAAGCTATGCTAATCACACTGGAAAGGACGCTCAAAACTATGAGAGGGGAAGATTCGATGAGTCAAAGAGAAAAGTTCAAAGGATTTGATTTCTCTTACAACCCATATGAAGAAGAAGCTAGACAACTTTGGGGTGACGAGACAGTCGAAAAAAGCAACGATTTTATCGCATCGAAGAGCGATCGGGAGAGGAATGACATGGAGAAGACACTAGATGAGCTATTTAGAGGGCTAGCGGAGATTAGGGACGAAGATCCCGATTTAGCCCGCGCCCAGGAAGCAATCGAGAAGATGTATAATACGTTCAACGAAAGCTTTGGACATTACTACACCATTGAGTCGTTTGCCGCCTTGGGACAGATGTACGTGATAGATGAGCGGTTCAAAGTGAACATAGATAAATTCGGTGACGGCCTTTCAGAGTTTTTTTCCAGGGCAATGCAGAGATTCGCCGATCGGCGCCTTGAAAGCGGTCGAGAGCAATAGAAACTCAGACTAGATGATTTTGAGGCCGAAGACTATTTGAGTATCGTCAGATTCCAAACGGACATTGCGCGATTTCCTAGAACAGGTCCTGAAATTGGGACCTGCAGTTTTTTCCACATAATCCGGAGTTATTTCTTGTATTCATTTTCGCGTTTAGACGCATTGAGTTGCAGATATTCTCTCCAAGACTCAGGTCAACTGAATTGGCTATTCCTTATCGGTCGTGGACGGTCCTGATTTCCGGAGCGGTCGTTATCGACATCATTGTGGTAAGCTATAATTCAGATGCATAGCTAATTATATGGTTGTCTCTCGTAAGCGGCATATTATTAGGGCCAGAGTCCGGATCAGATCTGATGAAAGGACTGACCGCTATTGATCCAAGCAGTTTCTGAAAGGGTGGGGAGATTATTTGAACGGGAAAGTTGTTGCTTTTCAAGGTGAACACGGTGCTTATTCAGAACAGGCTATAAGAAAGCTTCTAGGAGAATCCCCTGTCACAATTCCGTGTAGGTCGTTCCAGGAGATGCTGAATCTTGTTCCAGGATGGAAAAGCAGACTACGCAATTCTCCCCGTGGAAAACTCTCTGGCTGGTACAGTGATTCCCGCCTACGATGCTTTGATGGATAGTGATCTTCTTGTCCAGGCAGAGGTTATGCTTCGAATTGAGCACTGCCTTATGGCTCCCAAGGGTAAAGCGATTTGTGACATAAAATACGTGATTTCTCACCATCAGGCGTTGGCACAGTGCTCGGAACACCTGGAAAAAGAGGGCCTTATGGCGAAAGAATACTATGACACTGCTGGCGCAGCGAGGGACCTGGCGGTTTGCGAGATGGAGTCAACAGCTGCAATTGCTAGCGAACTCGCGGCCAAAACATATGGGCTTGATATCTTAAGGAGGAATTTTGAAGATCTCGATACAAATACAACCAGATTCTTCTTAATGGGTAGAGAGTCCATGCCATGTATTGGAAAATGCAAGACATCTATTATATTCACGACGGAACATAAGCCCGGAGCCTTGTTCAGTGTCCTCGGAGAGTTGTCAGATCGCAATCTGAATCTGACGAAAATCGAATCAAGGCCTTTCAAGAGGGAGATGTGGCACTATATATTCTTTGTAGACTTTGAAGGAACGGCAGCTGACAAACGAGTGAAAGAGGGAATCAAGGCAATCAGTGACCGTTGCAGCTACTTCAAGTTCGTGGGTTCGTATCGCTCTGCCAACCACGAGATGTGAATCCATCAACTGATATTCCAAGTCCCCCAAGTCAAGAAGCTGACGTTCTTGAGAAATAACCAATAAGAAATAAGAGTCATGAATTTCTCCTGAAGCCTTACCGACTTCTGTTGAGACTAAAGACCCAATGTCATTTCACAATAATTCCACCTTCTTCAAGAGTATGCCCATGAAGCAGGGAATTATAGCTGCCTACCATTTCAAAATCTCATGGTAAGCGAGCAACGCCTTTGGCTGATTTGTAAATTCGGATGCCTTGTGTTGAGAATAGATCGCAGAGGGCTTCTTTGTTACTTGTCGGTTCTTACGATCCTGAAACCAACAACATATATTCCAATTTCCCCACTTACTTCCTCTCGATAAGGAACCCTTAAAAGTCTTGCAATATTGAAGTAGCTGCCTCCTCTAATTATGAAGTCCGTGCTTCCGTTTATTGGGACGTAGGGATTTGTAGTTGAGTCAGCAGTGTATTCCTGGAAGGGTTCAGTACACCACTCGAACACATTGCCACTCATGTCGTGTATTCCCAACCCATTGGGCTCCTTCTCTCCGACGGGCCATGTTGAGATACTATCCACAATGTCATTGTGAGCATTCTCTCGGTACCATGCGACTTCATCCGGGTCGTTGCTTCCCGAGTACTTAAACAATGACTCTGAATCTCCGCCTCTTGCGGCGAATTCCCACTCAGCTTCCGTGGGCAAGCGGAATCCAATTACCTCAGACGGGTCATCTGCCATGCCGCCTGAAAGATCGAGCAGATTACCGTTGTCGTCATACGCTCTTGCCAGTCCCGCCTTGTCGCTTAACCAGTTGCAGTAGGCAATTGCGTCATACCAGGAAACGGAAATCACTGGTCTCCTTTCTCTGCCCCAGGAGAAATCTTTGGGTTTTGTTCTGCCCAAGTCGTCGCAGAAAGCATCGAATTCATCAAAGGTGACCTCATACTTCCCGATGAAGTAGTCGTAATCTATAGTTACTTCGTGGAGGGGTAATTCATTCTCGTATCCGTCGCCCCAGGTGTCTCCCATTGTGAACTTTCCGCCTTCAACTAATATCATCTCTTCAATTGCAACGAAATTCCAGGAGATGATATTTGAGAATGTACCTTCGTTGTCTTCGGCCTTCACTTCAAATGAATGAACCCCGGTTCCGTAATCATTCCAGACGTATTCTGTTTCAAGTCCATAGTCATCCCAACCTGCTTCATCGACGTTGACGTAGTACTTCGCAATCGTGCCGTCTGGATCCGATGCGCTCCACTCGAGAACGTTCGCTGAGCAATCTATTACTCCTTCAGAACCACCGATCTTCTGGAGAACTGGCGGCTGGTTTTCCCTGGGCTTCTTACACCCTGCAAGCATCACTGCAAACACAACTATCAGCAGTAGTATCAAGAGTCTCTTCATTTCTTCTTAACCCCCTTTTCTTCCGGTAATCGATTGAGAACATATTATACTTATCACATTGTTTCTCTTTACTCTATCATCTTCTAATGCGAGTTCAGAAGTATTGCTACTGAGCGATTCTACCGATTCTGAACCCGGCTAAGCTTGCGAAATCCATGGGAAGGGCAGGAAACCGATAAGATACACGGATATTTACTTCGGGAAAGGCCCAGCAACCGCCTCGACAAATCCGGTGAGTTCCGCTGGAAACGTACGGATTTGCTTTTTGAGAAGCGGTATATTCAGAATAGAAGTCGGTGCACCACTCAAGCACGTTACCGCTCATATCATAAATACCAAGAGCGTTTGGTTCGAGCTGGCCAACCGGGTGGGTCTTATCGCTGGAGTTGTAATCGTACCAGGCTACCAGTGAAGGGTTGTCGCTTCCAGACCACTTGTATTCGGAATTATGTTTTCCTCCTCGCGAGGCATATTCCCATTCGGCTTCCGTCAACAATCTGTATCCAAGTACTTCTGTAATATCCGTCGTTACCTTTCCCTCTGAATCGAGCAACTGACCTTCGTTGACTTCGCAGCGACTTACGTATGCAGGAGGCAGGCCATCCTTTTCACTCAACCAGTTGCAGTATTCTATTGCCATCCACCATGGCACATTGATTACTGGTCTGCTGCCCATTCCCCAGCCTTCATCGGAGGGAATTACGGCTCCCTTATCTACGCAGAACTCATTGTACTCGTTGAAAGTAACTGGATACTTCCCAACAAAAAAACCGTACGTGAGTTCGACCTGATGGGTTGGTTTCTCCATGTTTAACCCGTCTCCCCAGGTATCTCCCATGGTGAAAGAACCCCCACTCACAAAGACGAAGTCTCCCAAATAGGATTCAAATAAGAGAAAAGTGAAAGTCCAGATTATCCGTTCAGAAGCGAGTCCTTTGTCGTCTTTCGCCCTTACCTCAAAGGTGTGATCTCCTTCTTGATATCCGCACCAGGTATAACTGGTCTTTGTACCGTGATCAACCCATTGTCCGCCGTCTGTCCTATACTGATACAGCGAGACGTAGCCATCGTCGTCATAACCGAGCCACTTAAATGTAATGCAGTCATCAAGGGTGTCGCCAGAAGGTCCGGAGGATTCTTTCTCGATCAAAGGTGGTTGATTACTCCTGAAGATGCATGAGGGCGTCAAGAACAGTACAATTGATAGGAAAAGAACAAAGAAAAACAGTTTGAGTTTCATTGTGTTTCCACCTCCATGAAGTGCTTGTACTGAGATAGGCCAAACCTGTGGAAGAGGCAGTTGCCAACTCACGAAGTGCCTCTCTTCACTTCACAGGCCAAATTCTAACTACAGCAACGCCAAACAAGTGAGTGCATCAATTCGAGAACGTCTTGTCGGGTAGATCTCAGAACTATGATCAAGCAAATTGTATCTGGCTATGCGCCAAAAGAAAATCTAGTGGGGAATTAAATGAATTGAAAACACTGCAGACTTCAGCAAATAGTCGATTTCTTGTCGACGCCACAACTACATACTATCAGACTTCTCTTTCTCAGCAGAGGTGAATCTACAGTTGTCGCCTTTTCACGGTACAGTCTAAGCATTTCGTGAATAAGCCTTTAGAAGAACAGTCACCGTTTTGTATGAATTGCTCTTATTACCCTTCACGATGAGTTCGTTGCCCATAATATCGGCGTTCTCGGCTTCGATCTTCCTGGATACCATAATAGGAATGGAAGTAATCTTTCCCGGTGATCTAACAATCAGCTGCCAGCAGTCAGATTCCGATATTCTCCTAATTGATATTATCCTGGGTTGTGAACTCTTTTTGCCTTTGGTGAGCTGTGGTTCAACTGGAAGGATCAAGAACGGGGCTGTATAAGTAATAAAAATGTCCAGCTTCTTTCCCGATATACTTGTGTCAAGTTCAACTCTCTTTGATGTGATTCCGTCGAGGGTTCTTACATGAAGCGGTTCGTTGTTGACAGAAATCCCAACATCACTTGATTGTTTGGGTATCCACGGTGTGAAACGTACAGACAATTCCTTCTCCATATGTATTCTAAAGTGCTGTGTCACTTCTATCCAGTCACTAATCAGTGTCGTACATTCATATGACAACGCCAGACAGTTGCTCCCCAATGCTAGACAGGGAGCTTCTACTCTCCTGAGGTTCACCGGTATTGAAGGCTGAAAGTCAATGATACCCTCGATCATGTTTGGAGCGAAGCCAAGCACACCTTCGTAGAATGGTTGAAATCCCATTGTTTCAGACCAGGCCTGATGAGGACATATCCCGGAAAGTTCGTAGGTATTTCCATGAAGAACTTCCGGGATATACCCTGATGAAAAGTCCTTATTTGTGTATAGATTGGCAAGCATGTGATTGTGAGCGTCAAGATCCGCCCCAAGTCTGAACTGAGCCAAAGCAGCCCAACCGGTAAATAGAGGCCAGACGCTTCCCTCGTGATAGCCTTTGGGATTGAATATCCCTGAGCTCTTTCCTATTATTCTTACCCCCCAGTCAGTGGAAAAGTCATCACTAGCCAGATCTTCGATCTGGGCGGAGATTCTTTCGTGAGGCACACAGTTGAAGATCAAACCCATTGAAGACATAATCGTTCTGAATTTCATTTGCTTTCCCGCTTCATCTATTCCCAGGACAAAACCCGTCTCAGGATCGTATAGTTTTTCGAGGCCAATCAAGCATCGTTCTTGTAGATTTGACAAATGAGACTTAACCCTTTCCTCTCCAAGATAACTGGAAAGCATTTCTATGCCCCTGAGAGCTGCAATCCATATGCAGTTCAAATAGAATGAGGCCTTTGCGCCGTACAGTTTTCCCCCTTCGACCCAGCCGTGGCCAGCAATAGTGTTTTCAATAAGACCGTCACCATCTGAATCGGTTTCTGAGCAGTAGTCTAGAGCTTTCTCTATTCTGCCCCAGTTTTTCCTTGCGAATTCTATGTCGCCGCTCTGCAAGCAGTACCTATACATCGCGTAAAGATAGAGGGGAGTGGAGTCGGCAGCGTCATAGTGAACAACATTGCTGGTAGTGAGTTCATGATAGATCTTTCCATCGATTCTCTGGAATTTCATTAGAAGTTCTAGATTCTCTTTGACGGTGGTGAAGTCTCCACTGTCGAGAAATGCCAGTGAGCACCAGAGGCTGTCTCGGCCGAAGTACCAGGCGTAGCCGGGCCTCGCACTGAACCAGCCCGGTCTACTTGAAGCATATCCAGCTACAAGGCCAGTTCCAAGATTCGGTACGGTCACTCTGAACTTGATTGCTCCAATTCTTGCCATGTCAAGAGCCTCATTGAGTCTTGAGTCATCTGTTATGATCCGCCCCTTCTCGAGGTACTTCAGGTAGAATTCGTTGGCCTTGAGTATCTCATCTTGCATATCGATTTGCTTCGGGAGCTCTTCGTCTTCGATACATGAGATCACCGAGAGCACGGCCGTTCCTGTCACTTTGCTACCAATCGTCACTGAGATCTCTTTGTCAATCCTATCCAAAGATAGTGATGATGGACTCGAGAAGATGAACAGGCTCTTGATCTGGCCGTCCTCGGTCTTAAGAATGAACCCGTTATCAAGTTTGGTGAACCGTTTTTCTCCATTGAAAGCATCATCCATTGGCCACATTATCCTGAGATCAGATTCGATACGAATATCAATGCTGTGTTCTATGTAGTCGTAGAAATCGAACTGCAAGAACAGATAGGGGTTCTCTAGACTACAGAAGACAGTTATCTCTCCGCAGCAAAGCTTATATACGACTCTTTCGGGTGTGTAGAGAACCCTATTGAGCGCTTCTGACAAGTGTTCTCCATCTATAGAGAACTCCATGGATCTAAAGATTCGGAAGGGATGCACCCACACTTCTTCAATTCTATGGACAGAGAGATTTGCAAGAATGCGTCGGCCTGTGGAATTGATGTAACCTCTTGCGTTTTCGATTTCCATAGACGGAACTGGCCAGTTAGTCACTGACAAGACTGATGGAAGTCTTTGATCTGAAGTCTCTGAAGTCTGAACAAATACCGAGTCCGATTCTATCCAGTATTTGCCTTGTCTGTTAGGAGAAAGCAGCCAGAGGATGCTGTTCTCGATGAACCTTCGTGCTTCGGCATTATACGGATTATCGGGTTCCTCAAATGAAAGATAACCTCCTATAGAGAGAACTGGAAAGCCTCCAATATCATGAAGCCAAATCAGTTTTCTCTCCCTAATATAGCTTATATATCTTTTCTCAACGGCCACTACCTTTGCTCTACTGCCAAGATAGTAGAAGACATTCGGTATCTTTTCAAGGCCGTTGAGATGGGTGCTGTAGAAGCCTCCAAACAATCCTTCAAATAGAGGGTGGTTCTTATAGCATTGAAATCCCCTTTTGTCCCACGGGGAGCTGTCCATAAACACTCTTCGCTCTTCAATAGTGCCGGCATCCTCTACCCCAATCGTTTCAATCATTCTGACGGCCTTTCCTATCAGAATTATGGGTTTGGCGCCTATTGAGGGCAATAGAGATTTCAGATCCGGTACGATGTTGTTCAGCATTATCAGTTCATTCTTATCGCAATCAACTCTCGCACTGGTTTGGTATCCAGCTTTCTGAATAATCTCAGCGAGGTGGTTCACTTTCTCTTCAATGACACAGATCATCTGCAGTTTCTTACCTCGACCACAGTTCATCCTGAGAATATCTCTTTGAAAAGTCCAAGTGAGGCTCCCTTTGATACCAGTAAGCTACTGTGGCAATATCGTCCGTCAAGGGCTGGAATGCCCCGTCGGGATACCAGCCAAGCGCTTGCACTGTTACTCTGATTGAGTTGTTGAACCGTATGGGATCAGGAATATGCCAGCGATAGAGGCCGTGCCTGGGAACCTGTCCCTCATCTCTTTTCCATAGGGGGTAACCGCAGAAAGGAGCGGAGAAGGACTCACCAAAACACCATGCACCTCCAAAGTAATCTTCGGTTCCCGTTGTACAGATACTTGGGTCTTCTTCACCGTCAATGAAGAACTTGACTTCTCCCTCTCCCCACCAGCCATTTGAGAACTGAGTCCAGGAGGCAACCGTGCCCACATAATGACCTATGCCGCTAACACAGTCCAGGATTACGTGTTCCGGACACTCTCGAGTGGTCATCGATCTTCTCCATTCTGCATGGAAGTATGCGGCTGATTCAGGTATACTCCCCAGTGAGTAGTCAATCTGATAGAAAAAGTTTTGAAAAGGCTTTGGAGAGAGGTTCTCGACTTCAATTCTCGCGCAGTTTTCGAAAGGCATCGGCCAGTAGCAGTTGAATCCGCCTGATGGATTTACCGCCACAGGAAGCGAGTTAATATTGTATCTCAATCCGTGAGTGCAACCAAAGAAGTCTCCTAGCGGAGCTTCAACTGAAGGAGATTGTTCCCCATCCCAGTAGAACCTTATCAGGCAGCTTCTGTATGCGTTACTGTCAACGGTTATCCAGATGTGCCTTATAGTACCGGGTCCCTCAATTCTTGCCAGTTCGACTCTTCCCGTTGCTGGAAGCTCGATACAAGGTCTGACTTTCCACCCCTGTCCCAGCTTTCTTGCAGGCCCCTTCCCTTCAGGACGTTCAAGAGCTCCTCCGGAAACACTTCCGTCGGGATTCTCCGCAGAAATCGATCGTGAGCATTCGTTTTTGATCTCACATATGTCACCAAAGAATGACAAGTTGATCACCCCTTTCTTCTATTCTGCCAGCGACTGGCTACTTGTCGTAGCCCGATGTAAGTCTTATTCCCTGAACGATCCATTTCTGGGCGAAAATATAGACCAATATCATCGGAATAGACGAAAGAGCTGCAGCGGCCATCTGTGCAGGGTAGTTTGTTACGTATTGAGAGGAGAACATCGCTACGCCGACTTCAATAACTCGCATCTCTTTGCTTCTCGTAACTATCAATGGCCAGAAGAAAGATCTCCACTGTGAAAGAAAAGTGAAGGTCCCAACTGTTGCAATCACCGGTTTGCAAAGAGGCATGATTACTTTCCAGAATATCTGCCAGGAAGACGCTCCATCTATTCTCGCGGCATCTTCTATGCTGCTTGGAAGGCTAAGCATATACTGTCTCATGAGGAACATTCCCCAGATATTTCCAAGCGCTGGAACTATCATCGCCCAATAGGTATCAACCCAGTTCATCGAGTGCAGGATGATGAATCCCGGAATGAGAGTAACAACTCCAGGGAGAAGCATGAAAGTAATGAATAGTTTAAACATGAAATCTCGACCCGGGAAGTGTAAGCGAGAGAGAGCGTAACCGCCCATCGCTACCAGGATTATCTGGCCAATAAGCACTGCAATTGTTATGAATAAAGTGTTGAAGATATATCTTCCCCATGGTTGCGATTGCCACATTTCCACGTAGTTCTCCCAACGAAGAACATCCGGGATCAGCTTTGGTGGAAGTCTGTACATTTCAAACTCTGCCATGAATGAGAAAGAGATCATGAGAATATAAGGAAGTAGTGTGGATAGTCCGAGAAGAATTAGCAAAGCCATAATTATTACTTTGACGAAAATCGGGAAGAATCTGTTATTCATCTCATCATCTCCTCTCTAGAAGTAAGCCTGCCAGCTCTCTTTGCCAAAGAGCTTGAACTCCACCAGAGTCAGCGCGGCCAGCAACAGGAACAAGATCCACGATTGTGCTGCGGCGTACCCCATTCTCATATCCACCCAGGCAGACTGCCAGATATGATAGAAGACGACATCTGTTGACCTAAGAGGTCCTCCCTGGGTCAAGACATAAATTGGAGTGAAGACCTGGAATGACCCAATGACGCTGGTCACAAGAACGAAGAGACTCGTCGGTTTGAGCAGTGGGAGCGTTATCTTCCAAAAAATTCTTGGTTTGCTCGCTCCATCAACTGCAGCCGCGTCATAGAAGTCCTTTGGAATGCCCTGGAGCCCAGCCAGGAATATGAGTAGTTGACTGCCAATAGCAGACCAAATACCGATTATCATCATTGATATCAGTGCGAACTGAGGTGATTCAAGCCAGGCTATTGGCTTTATTCCGACAAGGCCAAGAATGAAATTCAGGACCCCGAAGTCTCGATTGAAAATCCAGCGCCACACGATTGTAGTTGCGACCCCTGCAGTTACAACGGGAAGATAGTAGAGAACTCTCAAGACAATAGATAGCTTTCCCAGCTTGTTTACGGCAATTGCCAGGAGGAGAGAAATGAACATCCCTATTGGAACGTAAATCGAATAAACTGCCGTATTCTTCATTGCATTCCAGAACTTCAGATCTCCGAAGAGCTCAATGAAGTTCTCGAGTCCAACAAACGGCTTAGCTGCATCAACGATACTCCATCTTCTGAACGCGAGGAACAGCGCAAAACCCATAGGACCGACCGCCCACCAGATAAGGTGGACAAGAGCCGGCAGTAGAAAACCATAACCAATGAAAGTTCGTCTTATCAGTTTGTGAGACTCAATGTTTGTCACTATAAAGACGCTTACTATTACCATTACCAGAAGTACTAGAATTGCCCCTATGGAGAAAAACTGAATAGACAAGATAGAGTTTTCTCTATGAGTCTCCTCGAACAACACAGTGAAATCGTATCCGCCAATATTCCGGCTTGCATATGTGTGAATCACATCATTGACTTTCGCAGAACCGGTTTCTATTCCATTTACTTGAGAAGATGTGTCTATCTCGAGATTCGAGATTCTTCTGGCAGTCAGATTAGAGGCGACCACTTCGCCTTCGTGCTGGACAATGAAGTTTGCTCCCGTACTTCGTCTCGATGTGTCAACGAAATCAACGAAGAATCCTTCGTCCCCCTTCAATACTAAATGTTCAACATCATTGAACCAGGCCTTTGATCTCTTCAACCCAACGCCTTCGCTAATCTCTCCAAGAGCTTCACCAAAGACAAAGAAGGCGAATGAAGCGATCAGTACGATCGCAGGCAGATATGCTGTCAGCCCAAATATCATACGAGTACGCTTATTCAGAGCGGCGTGGGATGCTGCCTTCCTGTAGAATGAGAGCAAGACGAAAACGGCAAAAGCGAATGAAGCAAGAGCAGAGATCCACAGAAAAAGCGACAAAGAGGTGTATTTGTCTTCCCAATCCGCATCGGTTGTGAGAGTTGAGAAGAATCCAATTACATCCCAGTTGTCGGAATCATAGACCGCAATTGCGTTTATCGACGCTTTGCTTCCTTCAAATGAGATCTCCGCAGATTCTGGTCTTTGGCTATTTATCGTTTTTCTGAAGAGACTACGAATCAAGTCGTCTTCTATTCTGGGCGAATCTCTGGAAACAGCGAAATCATTTTCGTCACCGAAGTAAACGACGAAATCTCTTTCATACGTTTCACTTGCTTTGTCGAGAAGATCGTCAAATCTGTCGAGAACAACCAGAAGGATATTGTCGTCAAGTAGGCGTATCCCAGTCTGAATGTATGTTTCATCACCATAAACGACGAGCTCAGTCTTCGGATATCCAATCGAAAAGGTAAGATTTTCGAAAAACAGAGAGGAAGATAGACTATCCGGCGCAAAATAACCAAAGTCATCAATCAGGTTGCCTGAGTAATCGAACAAGCCAGCAAAGACAACGTCATCTGAAAAACTCTCGAGTACGGCAGTGACTAATTCTGGCCTCTCAATCAAAGGATTCATCTCCAGGTCGATGTATGCCGTCAGGTTTTGGTAGTTGAGTTTGAAGCTTCTTAGCAAAGAAGCCTCACTCTCGACCAAGAAGTCATTGAGGGCATTTCTGGCATAGAAACCCAAAATGGCAAATGCCGATATCATCAGAAGGCCAACAAACACCAGTAACCCGACAATGATCTTGTAGTGCCTCAAAGTCATCCCTCCCGGAAAACGAGGGGCAGTGCAGACTGCCCCTCAGATGAAGAAATTAGTTTTCACCCTTTTCGATATACGTGTCCATTGTTGCTGCAGCCCAATCCATTGCCTGCTTGACGGTCTCTCCACCTACGTTCATCCTGTCAAATGCCTCTGCCCATGTGTCTTCGAACTGCGGTCTATAGTATTTCGTCTGAGAACCAACCGGGACTCTTGCAAAATCAAGCATTTTGATGAAAGCTGCGTCGAGTTCGTCCTGAGCTGCCTGTAGCTCTGCGATGTCCTTTATTGCAGATATTGCCAGTCCGCCTTCTAAACAACGTTTGGTTTGAGCAAATTCGCTTGAGAGAAACGCAGCAAGCTTTGTCGCGCCTGCTTTGTCGGGAGCGTTGACAGGGACCGCCCAACCGGAAGCGTAGGTTACGGTTGCTTTGCTTTCAGGACTTGCGTAAGGTATTGGTGCAGCTCCAACAACCAGGTCAGCCCCCTTGGCAATCTGACCTCTGATTGACACGTTGAACCATCTACCTGTGATTACCATCCCCACTTTCCCTGTATAGAAGAGTGCAGAAGTTCCGCCCAAAGAGCTAGCCTCCTGAGGAGAAGGTGCATATCCCTTTGAGAGGAGGTCGATGTAGAAGCCGTAATTATTCACGTTCAGATCGCTGTTGAGATAACCAGATGTCTGAGTGAAGTCCGGGCTGAAGACCTCTCCGCCGCCTGCCCAAAGGAGTGGTACAACAACACCGACCCATGACGGGAAAGCGAAGCCCCAAACGTCGTTCTTTCCATCACCAGTAGTGTCCTTGCTCAAGAGACGAGCGGTCTCTGCAAATTCCTCCATTGTCCAGCCATCTTGAGCAGGATAAGGCACGCCAAGTTCATCAAAGACCTTCTTGTTGTAGAATATCCCAATTGGGCTCGTGTCCTTTGGAAGGGCGTACAGACTCCTACCTGATCTGAAGATGTCGACAAGTACTGGGAAATACTCGTCCAAGTTGGTGCCGCTTGCACCTTCTCTGCTCAGCCTGCTGATGAAAGGATTGATGTCTGTCAAGTAGTTGCCTTCGACAAATGCAGGAATCATCTCGGCATCAAGCAGAATGACATCGGGTGGAGTTCCCGCTCCGATGTCGGTCAGGATTTTCTGGTAATAGTCGCCTGGAACCGGTTCGTAGACTACCTCATACTCCGGATTCAGCCTCATGAATTCGGCAATGATTGCCTCGTCAAGAGCTGCTTCTTCAGCGCCTGCCCAGGTCGTGACTCTGAGCTTGGTTGCTCCCAGTACAAGTGAAGAAAGCAAAATCAGAGCAATTACAAGAGAACCTTTCAGATATCTTACCTTTTGCATACTCCCACCTCCATTTTGATTACCTGTCCGCTAGAATGCGGGCGATTAATTGATTACAGTTGTTTTCCCGCCAAGCTGAACTTCAACCGCGCCACTATTCGAAACAACTCTAACTTGCCTTCCTGCCACCTCCAGATTATCGATCTCGAAATCAAGGTCGAAGGGAAATGGATCAAATTCGATTCCATTCTCAGAGATATCAATGCCTACAACGTATCTGATCAGAAGATCGATTACCCATGAATGCTGGTAATCATCGACACCTCTGTAGATACTCGGCCTTCCGTTGAAAGGGTTATAGTGTTCAAAGCAATTCGGTCTTCTTGGATCACCGTCAAAGAACATCATTTTGATGAACTTCTCGATAATCTCAACAGTCTTTTCGCGAAGGAGTGGGTCTTTGAATCTTCTTGCACATATTCCTAGAACGTCTACGATATGGCTGTTTGTCATTGGCCATACTCTTCCGTTCCAGGGGCAGTTGTGTCTTTTTCCTTTCCATTCGGCCCATTGACTGAAGGAGTGATCATCTAGACTTGTGGCTGGTACTGGGAACTCGGTCCAGAACTCTGCTGGATTGAGCAGATGCTTCTTGAGACCAGGAATGTGAGACTCATCTACGATATCCGTTAGATAGGGATAGAAGCATACTGCTGCCTTCACTCCGGTTCTCTTGAAATTGGCTGGATTGACATCTGAGAAGATTTCGTAATCCGGATCCCACATTGTTTCAAGAACGGCCTTCTTCGTCTTCTCGGCGCTCAATTTGAAACGGCTGCTTTCTTCATCAAGACCGAGAATTCCCGCCATCCAGGAGAGTGCCTTCTTGAGGTTGTATACATAGACTGTTGCATCTACGCCTTTAAGCCTTATATTATTTGTCCAGCCGTACCTATCAGACATTGGATCAACGGCAGTGTATCTGCTCATAAACTCCTGTCCTGTCTCGAACTGATCGACTACATCATAGAGTCCGGAGTTCTCCTGATCTCTAGATGAATCGAAGTAGGCTAGATACTTCTTTAGTGGTTCATAAATCCTGCTTATGAAATCAATATCTGGGTGAACACTATGTAGATCCCGAATCGCCCTCCCCCAGTCGGCGTGGTAGAAACCGTTCTCCTGAATCTGGTTAACATAGATATGACCTACGAACGCCCCATCTTCTTTCTGATTCTCCAAGAAGTTCAGCAGACTCCCTTGACCAATACTCGGACTGTTGGACCAGCGAGTTTCCAGGATATGGCATTGTGCGCTGTAAGTGATCAGTGCTCTGAAGTAGTCGAGGCCTTCGGCAATTGCCGGATGCTTCATAAATGACTCGCTAACCTCGCTTGTGAACAGTTTTAGTCCATACCACCTGTAGTAGTAATATGTCTGCATGAATGGATCACTAACGCGAAACTGAGGCAACGATGCAAAATACCGTTCCCAGGTTTCCGTGCTCTTTTTAACAGGATCTATACTGAGCAGCCTTTCTCCTCTCTCAATAACCTCTTCTCCACTTTGCGCAGCACCAAGACCACAGACAAATACAGACTCGTCCATCGGATCGATAGTGATTCTTCTGTGAACGCCCATGTAGAGTAGTCCGTTTCTGTTAATGCCATTATTAACGATTCCGGCCAAGAGCCCTTTCTTGCTAAGTTTCTCGTAGAATGGAGTCAATCTGAAATTCGGGATGTTGGCCGTTCTCTCTGAAAAGGTGATGTTGTAGTTCTCCATGGCTTCAAGTACTAACATCACCTCTGACTCGATTGGTCTTCTGTTTGGTTTGATGAGTTTCTTTCCGAAGAGAATTCCGTTTTTCGCAGGTTCTGCATGCGTTATATCTGTCTCTAGATCACTCTCAGAGCACTGCTGGGCTGTCCAAACCACAACATCCAACTCGATCAGTTCCTCGCCCATGTTCTTGAGCGTTACTTTTGAGAGAAGAAAGTCCTCTTCTAGCAAAGTTTTCTCTTCGATCAACTCAATATTCTCAGCCGAAAACCTGCTCTTAAGAACCGCCGGGTTCCATGTCCTGTCTACGCACCTGAAATCGATTGGGATTCCATTCTTCATTGTGCTGATCGCATAACCTGGATCAATTCTCATGTCAAAGTAACTCAGAAAATCCCATGCTCCCGGACTATCGAGAAACACCGGAAATGGAGGAGCCCATAGGAGCCTGTTCCCCCCTCCTAAGTACCATTTGTCATCTCTTTCAAGAATCTTCAGTACATCAATCTTCATATGAGTCACTCCTATCAACTTCCTGGCAGTTATGAAGCAGTTCCCGACCATAACCAGTTAGGTCAACTATGTCCTTCTTGTCAATCTCGATGATCTGATCGTAGACTCTCAGTGCGCCCTTAACATCTCTGGATGCTATTGCCTCATAGAGGTCCTCATGAAGAGGCAGTCCGGCATCTCCGAAAGTATCCAATCCGAGTGGCGACTTCCACAAGATCTCAAGTCCATCAAAGACCACGTCGAAAACCTCCTTGAGGAATCGATTGTGAGAGATCTCAAATATCTTCTTGTGGAAGGCAGCGTCTGTATTTGCGAGGTCATGCTTGTCTCTTATAGCCTCTAGAAGTTTTTCCATACAGCGAGAAAACTCTTCAATATCACTCTGACTTGAATTGGATATTGCGAGAGCTATCGCAGATTTCTCTAAAGTGCTTCTGACTTCTATCAAGTCAAATATATCTCTTGCGCTGTCTGTCTCAATCTCAAAATTGACATTGAACTGAATTCTTAACTTCGTTCTCTTTAGAACAAAAGTTCCGCTTCCGTGAACGGTTCTGGTTATGCCTTCATATTCGAGAACCCTGAGCGCTTCACGCACAACGGTTCGACTTACGCCCAATCGTTCAGTAAGTTCGAGTTCCCCCGGAAGTCTCTCTAGATCCTCGAGGACTATCATTTTCTTGAGCTTGTTTACTACATCTGTCGCGGTTCGTCTTCTTGCTTTCATAGCCAATTGACCTACCTCAACTTGATTTGTTGTCTACTCACCAGACAAGTTATTAATCATATTTTATTACCTCAACCATTGAATACTTCAGACGTACTATAGCTGCCTGCGTTTCGTTAGGTTTATTTGCAGGGGATTATCTAAGAAAACGAATTCCATCTTTACCGAGAAAAATGTTGTTGTCAACAACTATGACTTGAGTATTCTGAAGCAAGAAAAGACTTTCGCGAAGAGACAAGGTGAAATTTATCGCAATCAGTGGACCAGCTCCTATGGTTGGACGAATAACAGCACCGAAATCAGATGGTTCGCCTACTTCCTAAATAAAAGACAAAACAGTACAACTGATGCATTTCAGGAACAGAGGGATCATTACCGGAAAACTTATTAGCTTTACATTATTGAACTGCAATGATAGTCCAAGCCGAAGAATATCTCTTGCTTGAGGTCGATACCTTTTTTTTCGTTCACTCTTAACAGACAGAAGGGCTTCGCATACTTGACGAGCGCTATGGTGTTTACAAAGAGCCGGTAATCTCACTACAAATATGTTCGCCTCCGATAACTAGTAATCACTACGCCGGCCTTAATCGCAATGAACCCGACTACTGTAAGTGTTACTGGCAGCCCAACTGCCGTTATCCTTCTCATTCATTTGCAAGAAAGCAAGAAGCCGGAGTCAAGTTCACTCTCCGGCTTAAGTAAGCGGTTTTCGAAGACAACTACTTGGCTAACATCTTCTCCATTACTTCAAGTGCCTCGTCAGAAAGTAGAATCATGGCCAATCTTTGAGGTGTGATTCTGTTCTGCAAATTATTCTGCAGTGTCTCAGGTCTCCTGTCGGTAATTCTTTCAGAAACCTGCTCTTTGACAACTTTCATTCTTTCCTGAACATCAAGATTCTTCAATCGCTTCTGAGCTTCGGGCGGGAGATTCTCCAGACGATGTCTCATCTGTTCCGCTACATCGGGAAGCTTCTCCTCAATTCTTTCTCTCATTTCATTTACTCTGCTTGTGCCTACGCGGTTCGAAGCTACCCGTTGCTGCAAGTACTCGGCAAGATTTTCACCCTGCTTGATAGAGATTATTGATTTTAAACCTGTTAGATAATTCTCCATTATGGATTGCGTTCTAGTCGCAAAAGCTTCTCTTTCTGGAAGAGGAGCAATTTCACCTGAAATTGCCTCCTCGAGAGTGCTCTCAAGAGTATTAGTAATCCTCTCTTTGAGGCCTTCGAGTTCCTCGCGAGTGGATTTCGCAAGATCGTAAATCTCCTGAAGCTGCTCAGGAGAAAGTTCAACTGCGTTTAGCACATTTGCTATCTGAATCTGGCGCTGCAGTTTCAGAATATCTTTATCTACTCTGTTTCCGAAATTTGGAGCTGCAGTAGCGACGACCCCGAAGATCAATACCATTACCGAAACAACCAGTATCTTTTTCATTCTTGTCACCTCCATATGAAACTAAAACAATTATAGAAATCAATAAGTGGAAGGAACGTGAAATCGCTCGATGAAACCACTTCTCGTTGTGATGAAATGGTGAACTCTCTTATCTGGTCTATCAGTCGAGATTCCTCAACCATCTGAAAGCAGTATAGTGGATAAGTAGTTTGGCTGCAAGAACGAAGTTCTGATGAGTGTAGTGTCAGTTAATAGGAAAGAAAGGTAACGTTCGGAGACAGCAGGGACATCGACAACGATCAACTCATCCTCAGATCAAGCCGTGCAGGCGAGTATAGACTGTCGTTACCTGAACTGACTATACTCTGTCATTAGCCCTAAGAACTTGCTGAGGTGAGCAAACGAACCAGCATTCCTCACCGGGTAACTTGAATTTTAATCTTTTTGCGGCTGTGGATCAGGGGCATCAAAAAAGCCCGCTCCTTCTCTCGATGGTTCTATTGTTTTATCCGGCTTTTGGTTGGTCCTTGTTGAACAGTAAACACTGGAGAAACTTATAGCATAACCAGCACAAGAAAGAGAGTTCCTTCAGAAACAGCAGAAATAGTCGTCACAAAACAATCGCAAGAACCCCCGGGCTTTGCCGAACACTGCCGTCAGCAAAATACCAGAAGGCTCTTGCGATCTATCAGATACTATCTGCTTTTGACTGGCCATCTGTTCAAGACACGACTGTTCTTATTTGTGAATTATCCACCAGTTGTTGATTTGATATTTATCGGTATCGTTCACAGTGCCACAGTTGTAGGAAGAGGTGGAACTGGTATAAACCTGATGATACGAAACGTACTTGCCACTGGAAGCATGCCTAAGCCTTACTATCTCTCCGTAGTACAGTTTGTCTGAGCCGAACAGAGTTCCCAGAACATTGATTCCTGTAGGCTCGATGAATAGGTCCCACTGAGCAGTATCATGATTCAGATACAGACAGTAAGTCGTACTTGGATATTTGTACTTGTCGTCTTTTGTATCAATTGTGTAGTACTTAGAAAGGTTATATGGAGCGAGGCACATGTCACTTAGCTGCGTTGTGGCCCGCAACCATACCGCGTGATCTTTTGTGACTGGTCCCGTCGACCACCCCCAGGAATCCCCAGTTCCTTTGTCACCTTTGTTTGTTAATATCAACCACGAACTATATCTCCCCGAGGTTGTTCTGTTTGTGCTGTTGACCTTCACAAGATCGACTCCAAAACTATCCCATGTAGGAATGAAGAGAATCCAGTTTTTTTGCCAGTACGCCTCGTCATCGATTTTCATATATCTGTTGAGCGCGACATTCAGGACTCCTATATGATCCGGGTCAGTAGGGTCAGTGCTTCTTCCGTATATGATCTCCCTCTGCAGATTGTTGACTCTCAATGAGGGAGCGTAGGCCGATATTGCTAGAGATTGGACATATGAGGTCTCCGGGCCTATGTTCAAAGCATACTTCGTTTCATCTAGGTATTCCTCTGCGATAAACAGATTACTGCAGATATTCTTATGAGTATTCTCAAGAAGGGTTATTGCGTAAGGCGTCTGAACCACATTGTTGTTGGTGCTCCTGGAAATCGTGTATTTGCCTTCTGAAAGGTTTTCAAAGACATATCTTCTCAACACTACCCCTGGCTCGACTGTCTGCTCTGTATCTTGATATGTATATCCTAAGAGACGATATGTGCCGAGTGGATCACTCGCTTCTAATGCTTCGTCAATAGCGGTGAGCTGAATATCCTGTTTGTCCAGAGTGAGTTTGATGCCGGAAGCGGAATTCCTGAACACGTTGAATGCCGGGAGCAAAATCCCTAGAGTTTTCTGGAAGCTGGGCAGTGTTGTAGGTAACGACATGGGTTCGGTATTCCAGAAAACTCTCACGACTATCCCGGAATCCAATCCCATAGCCTTCAGGGCTGCGTTGTCTGCTTCGTTGTAGAACCAGGCTTTGTCAGCATCATAAGCAGGGTTCAACATAAGGCCTTCGCCACCGACAATGTATGTTACGAATGTCTCCAGCCAATGCCAGAAGACTTCAACTTCCTCTGCGATGTACGAGTTGTAGTTCTGCAAGTGCAGCTGCGAAAGGCTACTCCCCTGCTTGTGCTCATATTCAACCAGAAGGTTCAGAGCGAGGAGTTGACGGGTTGTGAGAGCTTTGAAAAGACCTATGTAAGCTTGAACGTACTCTATAAACACAGGCGAATCGGCAGGACATCTCTGTGAGAATCCAAAACCGGTATCTGTAGTTCCATCGATCAGCTTGGCCGATCTAATGGCATTCATTGCGTTGGTAATGAAAATCTCGAACAGCGACATATAACTCGTGTCAGCAGTTCCTCCAACGATAACCTTCTTGATGTTCAGCATTACCTGATCGAGCGAGCTGTTCTGAATATCGTACATCAGTTCCTGGATGGCGACATCTGTGGTAGTCGTTGCATCGAGAGTTGTAATGAACATATACTTGTTGGTGCAGGTTTCGATCGGAGTGAAGTAGTTCTGATCTACCATTCTCACATACGAATCGTAATACTGCTTGTCAAGCTTCGTGAGAATGCTCTGTATTTCGGCATCAATAGTATCAAGCTTTGCAGACATCACGTCCAGCTTGTCGTTTATCTCCTGAACCTGGTTGAGAATCTCGCTTATCATTTCTGCGCTTTGATCACCGAGTCCAAACAGGCTTTTCATAACCCACGATATCGCACTTACGGCACCCTTTGATACTATACCGGTTGTTATTCCCTTCAAGAGGTCCTTGGCTATGCTTGAGATGTCAATATCCAGAGTTACACCAACGCCGAAATTGTACTTGGCGCCGCCGACAATTGCCTCGACAATTACCTCTATGAAGTCCCTGTAAACTCCGCCGAAGTTTTCATGGACGAAGTCCGAGAGCCTTTTCATAGAGAAATACGAGGTCTCGAATTTAGGGTGAAGCTGGCTCAATACATTCACCTCAGGGGGGACGTTTAGAGCTTCTCTGACCTGACTAATGGCCTCTGCATAGCTGGTTTCCATTCTGAACATGTAGGCCGTAAAAACTGATGTGACTGGATTTACAAGTATTTGCTCCGAATAGAACGACTCTTCGACAACCGAGGCAAGGGCATCAGTCCTTTCCTGTTCTTCGGGAATATCGAAGGAGGCCAGAAGTATTACCGGAAAGTTCAGCCCCGTGGGTATGGGTATCGAGAACCTCCTATAATTGTCGGTTTCAAACTCCCCTTCAATGACCTGATTCCCGTCTAGGTCAAAGACCTTCACGATAGCGTTTTCAATATATTCGTCTGCAAAAACTGTGCCTTTAATTGCATTTGTTCGAAGAAGACCAACGCAACCCGTGACAAAGATTAGCAATACCAGAAGAAATAAGAGAGAATACTTCTTCATTTACAACGCCCCAAATATCTCGATTGGTAAATCAGCTTCATGGCAAAAGCGCAGCTATGTGAGTGTTCAGGGCTCGGAAGAAAGTTGATTTATCGAATTAAATAGAAGATTTATGGAAAATCAGTCATTTGTTCACACTGTGAAAGTCAAATCTCTGGTAGCGAAAATGAAACATTTTTTGTGGTCTAGGAGCCTTAGGAATTCTGGGCTGCAAAAATCTTTATCGAGTATCTTCAGAAAAGAGATTAGACTTGAAAGCTGTCTGAAGAGGTTACGAAGAAAGAGAAAACCCCCCCCTATTGGTAAAATGAGAGTGAAGGAGGTCTGCTTTCAGGACCACAGAAGGGCGAAATCTGATAGTGACAAAGCATAACCTGGAGTGATACATCTCTGAAGCTGGAAGCTTTGGAGCATCAAACCGAGAATCGGAATTCTTTAGAAAGAGGTGCCTCATATGGAGATAGGGATAGTAGGACTTGGCAAAATGGGAGGCAATATCGCCAGAAAACTCGTCGCCGGCGGACATACTGTCATCGGCTATAATCTGAACTCGGAGATCACAAAGGCTCTGGCTGAAGAGATAGGACTTTACCCGGCCTTTTCTCTGGAAGAGCTTGTGGGAAAGTTGACGCCGGTTCGGATTCTTTGGTTGATGATTCCAGCAGGCGTTCCAACTGAAACGACCGTAAATGCTCTTAAAGACTTGCTAGATTCTGGAGATATCGTCATTGACGGAGGCAACAGTAATTATAAAGACTCAGTTAGGCGATCGGAGAGACTTTCAGAAAGAGGAATCAAGTTCGTAGATGTAGGCACTAGCGGAGGAATTTGGGGATTGACAGAAGGTTACAGCATGATGATTGGAGGGGAAAGAGAGATCATAGAGAACCTCACGCCATTATTCACAACGCTTTCGCCTGAGCAAGACAAAGGGTGGGGAAGAGTCGGACAAGCGGGAGCCGGCCATTTCGCAAAGATGATCCACAACGGAATAGAGTATGGGTTGATGCAGGCCTATGCGGAAGGATTCGAGATTCTTAGAGCGAAGAAGGAGTTTGATTTCGATTTGAAGGAAGTGACCGATATATGGCTTCACGGAAGCGTGATCAGGTCATGGCTTCTTGAGTTGATTAGCGATATACTAGCCGGTGATCAGGATCTCCGCAACATAGAGCCATGGGTTGCAGATTCTGGAGAAGGACGATGGGCAGTTGTTGAGGCAATGGATCTCGACGTCCCCGCCCCGGTAATTACATTGTCTCTACAGAAGCGAATTGAGAGCCGCGTTGAAGAGGATTATTCGGCAAAACTCCTTGCAGCCATCAGAAACAGGTTTGGCGGCCACGAAATAAAACAAACGAGACTGGAGAGTAGAGATGGCGAAGACTGAGAATTCAATAATGATTGTATTCGGAGCTTCCGGTGATCTTACACAACGGAAACTGATTCCGGCTGTTCACTCCCTCGGTTGTGAAGGACTGCTGCCTGAAAAATTCGACGTTATCGGCGTTTCTAGGAGCAAGATATCGGATAAAGACTTTAGAGATAGGTTATTCTCTGGGGTTCAGGATTACTCCAGATCTGATCCAAAGATCTGTAATCTCTGGAAGGGATTTGAAACTAAGATCGAGTACTTGCAGGGCGAGTATGATCAAGAAGAGACATACAGCGAACTGAAAAAAAGGATAGACAAATTGGAGAAGAACGAGCAGGCTAGATTAAATCTTCTTTTTTACCTCTCTATTCCTCCCGAAATGCATTCGATCATACTGAGACACTTGGGCAAATTGGGTCTCAGTGGATCTGAGGGAAGAGAAATCCGCGTCGTGATCGAGAAGCCTTTTGGAAGAGATCTTGAAAGCGCAAGAAAGTTGAATTCGATCGTTCACGAGTCTTTTAGGGAAGACCAGATTTTCAGGATAGACCACTTTCTCGGGAAAGAGACCGTTCAGAATATACTTGCTTTCCGTTTTGCCAATTCGATATTTGAACCAGTATGGAATCGTCAATACATTGATCATGTTCAGATAACTGTTGCTGAGGATATTGGAGTAGAACACAGGGCAGGATATTACGATACCGCTGGGGTTTTGAGAGATATGTTTCAAAATCACATGCTTCAGCTTCTGACTTTAGTGGCTTTGGAACCGCCAGCAGTTTTCGAGGCTGATGCTCTAAGGGATGAGAAGGTCAAAGTTCTGAGATCAATGAACAAGTGTTCAGACGTCGTTCTGGGTCAGTATGATGGCTATCTTGAAGAAGAAGGAGTTGCTAAGGATTCAAAAACGCCTACATATGCTGCACTTAGGATGTATGTGGATAATTGGAGATGGAAGGGAGTCCCATTCTATCTTCGATCTGGCAAGAAGATGAAGAGAAAGGTTTCGGAAATCTCCGTCCATTTCAAGAGCGTTCCTCATATGCTTTTTGGACAATCCGGAAATGGCGAAGATGTTAGTCCGAACATTCTATCTCTTTGTATTCAACCTGACGAAGGAATGAAGCTGTATTTCGAGGCAAAGATTCCTGGTGGTCCGATGAAGACCAGAACAGCCAAAATGGATTTCAGTTTTTCCAGCGGATTCGGTAATGACACCCTCCCTGATCCATACGAGAGACTCCTTTTAGATGTAATGCAGGGTGATGCATCATTGTTCGCCAGATCTGATGAAATCGAGTTAGCTTGGGGAATAATCGACCCTATAATAAGAAGACAAGAGAATGGAGAAATCAAGTTGTGCACTTATGCAACCGGTAGTTGGGATCCCGAAGAAAGCAGTTTTCTCGTTTCGAGGGAAGGCCGGGAGTGGTTTGTTTGCTGTTGTGGTGAGGATGGAGAACTACCAGAGGAGCAAGATGGCGGCGGCAAATAGGCAGTTGAGCATCTTCGAAAACTTTGAGCAGCTATCACATGCGGCCGCCGAAACTTTGGCAAAACTAATCGAGAACAAAACAACCGTTCATGAGAGATTTTCAGTAGCTCTTTCGGGAGGTTCTACGCCCGAAAGACTTTATGAAATTCTTGCCGAAGAACCTTACAAACAAGGTATTCCCTGGCGAAAAGTCGACCTTTTCTGGGTAGACGAGAGGTGCGTTACTCCCGATGACGATGAAAGCAATTACGGACTCGTGAAGGAGCTTCTGCTTAGAAGGATCGAGATTCCCCAGGAAAACATTCACAGAATCAAAGGTGAATTATCCCCTGAGATTGCCGCGGCTCAATACGAAACAGAACTGATTGACTATTTTGGAAAACATTCCACAGATTTCGATCTTGTAATACTGGGATTTGGAGAAGACGGCCACACGGGGTCTCTCTTTCCCGGTTCGACTGAAATTATCCACCGTGATTCTCTCGTACTTACCAGTGAAGTGAGCTACGATGGAAGGCCATCCAAAAGGGTTACGCTTGGTCTGCGAGCTCTAAAGCAGGCCAGAAACATCTTCGTTTTGGCCTCCGGAAAGGCGAAGGCAAAGATCGCAAGGTTGGTTCTGGTCCAAAATGACTGTGAACTACCAATAAGTCTTGTATCTCCTGAATATGGGAAACTCTTCTGGATGATCGACAAAGAAGCGGCTCAACTTCTGCCTAAAACTTTTCTTGATGAGCTTCAGAAATCCAATTCTTGACTTTGTTTTGACTAGAAGATCTCAATTGGATCAGAGATAACCGACTTCGTAATCTATTAGAATCCGTTAAGAGAGCAAAAGCAAGAGATTCTTCGATGCTCGAAATCGACTGAGTAGAGTTTCCTTTCATGAATTCCATGATATTCGTTGGCTACATAGATAATTCCTCGGAGTTCCCCGATCAATAGCTATTGATTGGGGCTAAGCTCACATTCTAAAGAATGCCCTTTCAGAAGAATTTCGAACATCATAACTGTTAATTCCGTGTTTTTGCCTCCATTTGGTTCAGGTCGAATCTCATTGACTTCCGATTAACAACTGGCAAGTAGTATAATTTCAATAAAAGAAATGACGTTTCAATAGATGAAATATGGGGAGGCATATTAATGGACGTTGTTGGCAGGTTTGGGAGGATACTCATACCAATGAGTACCGCGTTTGCAGCTGATTATTCGATCGACTATCCTATGACCAGGAGGATAGCCAGCTATTTGATTGGAAAGAAGTACTGTGATTCCCTTGTTATAGCCGGAACAAACGGCGAGTTCTACTCAATGAGCTTCGAGGAGAAGGTAAGGCTCTTTGCAGAAATCAAAGAGGAAGTTGGCGACAGGGTACCATTGATAGCCGGAACAGGTACGGCTAACACTTGCGAGACAATAGAACTTACGAAAGAAGCGGCGAGATTAGGATACGATGCTTCTATGGTAGTTGTTCCCTATTACTGTCACCCGACTCAGGAAGGAATCTACTACCACTTCTCTCAGATATGCAAGAATACCAATCTTCCGATCATGGTCTATAACATTCCTCTCTTTACGGCTTCGAATATCGATCCGGCGACTCTGGCCAAGCTAACTGAGTTTGAGAATATCGTTGCCGTCAAAGATGAGGCCGGAATTAATCCGTTGCAGACCTCTGCCTTCCTGAAGGCAACAAAGGGGAAGATAGTGGTTTATTCCGGAGACGACCTAATGGTTCTCTCGGTCATGAGTCAGGGTGGAATAGGCGTTATAAGCGGAGGTTCGCACGTAATTGGGGACATGATGAGGAACTTGATAGACGAGTTCCTCTCTGGTGATGCCACCAAAGCGACAAGTAGCTTCAAGGAGCTTTACGAGCTTTTTAGTGCTTTCTTTGGTAGAAATAGGCGGCTTACAAACCCGTTGCCGGCAGTAAAAAAGGCCTTCGCGCTCCACTCGGGACTGGATGTCGCGAGAGTGAGACCGCCACTCATGGAAATTGAAGAAGACGAAGTGGCAGTGCTGAAAGATACTCTCAGAAAGTTCGGGAAAATTTCTTGAGCTTCAAGAACCAAAAAACCGAAAGGGGGTTTAGCAATGAAAAAGGGATTAATCGTGGGTCTTGTTCTGCTGTTAGTTAGCATTTGTTTTGCCGTGGAGGAGACTTATACGATACGGTTCAACACGGTAGCTGCACCGACGCAACCTCAGGTTCTGGCCATGAACAAATTTGCAGAGATTGTAGGAGACTTGAGTGGAGGCAAGATAGACGTGAAAGTCTTCCATTCAGGACAACTTGGTGACCAGCAGACATCGTTGCTTGCTGTGATGAGGGGTGATCTTGAGATGGCAGGCGATGGAGCTCCATCATGGTTTGCGGATCTCGGAAACATGCCTAAGATGGGGGTTCTGAATGCCGCCTATATCTTCAAGGACCTCGATCACATGTATTCGGTTATGAACAGTCCTCTGGTTAAAGGTTGGTTTGATGAGTTGGCTTCGAAGACCGGCATGAGGGTTTTGGATACATGGTATCTCGGTATGAGGCAGCTCAACACAACCGAAAAGGCAGGTCCCGTTTACAAGCCGGAAGATCTCAAAGGTATGAAGATCAGGATGCCCAACAATGAAGCATTCATGGACATGGGACGTGCAATCGGGAGCAATCCAACTCCAATGGGTTTTGGAGAAGTTTATCTTGCGCTTAAGCTGGGTACTATCGACGGCCAAGATAATCCTCTTCCAACTGATCTATCGGCCATGTTCGTTGAGGTCACTAAGTACATAATTCTTACGGATCACTCAATTGGAATGATAAATCCAGTAATCAATGAAAAGTTCTGGCAATCTCTGCCGGCAGAATACAGGACCTACATTATCAAAGCTCTTGAAGTAGCACGTTTCTACATGAACTACCTGGTTCTGGAACAAGAATCGAAGCTTCTTAAGCAATTTGTCGACGAATACAAAATGGAGATAATAGTTCCCGACAAAGAAGCCTTCATGAAATACGCGAGAGAGTTCTATTCACAAGATAAGTTCGACAAAGCGTGGGGCGCAGGAATGTATGAAGCAATCCAGTCTTATCCTTCCGACTAGCTGAAGCAAGAAGAAGTAGCTTGGACTGGGTAATCCCGGCCCAAGCTACTCTTTGTGGAGGACGATCATGAAGAGGTTCTTTGGAGTATTGTTTAAGTCGGTTCAAATTGCACTGAATCTGATAGAGTCTTGGGGAGGGATAATCTTCCTGGGATTGCTTTTTTTAAGTATCTTCCTGCAGGTTGTTCTGAGATATGTATTCAGGACTCCTTCACCCGAACTATTCGAGGTTGCCCAATATAGCTTCATATGGACTATATTCCTCGGTGCACCATACGCTAGGAAATTCGATGCACATATTAAATTCGACATTATATTCGTCAAACTTCCCAGAAAGGTGCAGCTGCTTCTCCAGATAACATTCGATCTCTTCTTTTGCATTGTGCTTTTAGTAACATTGGGACCTGTGCTCGGCGATGTTCTTTTCTATAAGATCATCAAGTCCGAAGTCTTAAGGATTCCCTGGACTTATCTCTTCATGTGTTTCCCCATTTTCATGGTCTTGACTTTCATTCACAACGTAATCTGGATAGTGAAGAGCTTCATAGAACTCTTCTCCGGAAGGATCGTTCCCAAGGAGGTTGAACCATGGGATTGATACTCTTTTTCATAGTATTCGGTGCTGCCTTCGCCCTGGGTTATCCGATAGCGTTTGGAATGATCATGGGGGGCTTTGCATACTTCATCACTTCAGGAATGGACCTGGGAATCTTCCTCGACATAATGGCAATCGAACTGAGGGCCCAGGACGTTCTCCTTGCGGTTCCCATGTTCATATTTGCTGCAAACGTAATGAATGATACCGAGATAACCGACCGGCTTTTCGGTTTCTTGAAGCAGCTCTTGGGAGGTGTAAGGGGTGGACTTGCATACGCGAACATCGGTGCCAGTATTATCTTTGCGGGAATGAGCGGATCGGAAATAGCTGACGTTTCCGGTCTTGGAACAATAGAGATAAAGGCAATGATGGACAATGGTTATGATGGAGCTTTTGCCTGCGCTGTTACATGCGCTTCGGCAACTATTTCTCCTCTCATTCCTCCCAGTATTCCGATGGTAATCTATGCCATGCTAACAGGAACCTCTCTGGGATATCTGTTTCTTGCAGGAATAATACCTGGGCTTTTTCTTGGCTTTCTTGAAGCTGGGATGGCCTTCTATCTTTCGAAGAAGAGAAACTATCCGGTAGGAAAGAGATATCCACTCAAAGTACTTGCGAAGAGCTTCATTAGATCCTTTCCTGCCCTGATGGCTCCGATTATTCTCCTAGCCGGTATCTACGGAGGAATATTCACTCCAACTGAATCCGCGGCCGTTCTCGCTGCATATTCTATACTTGTAAGCATCTTCATCTATCGTACGCTTGGAGTCAAGAAGCTGAGAAAGATAATGCTCAAAACTGTTTATAATGTAGGTGCGATAAGCTTCATGATTGCCGGTGCCTTCGTTGTAAAATATGTGCTTGCAAGAGAAGAGATACCTCTATTGCTGACGAACGCTTTCATGGATATGGGACTTCTTTCCAGTGAATGGGTGCTGCTTTTAAGTGTTAACGTTCTCTTCTTCATACTTGGAATGTTCTTTGATGTGTCCGTCATACAGCTTGTGGTTATACCAATAGTCTTTCCGCTCGTGAGGGCAGTGGGAATAGATCCCGTTCACTTCGGAATCGTGACCACTTTCAATCTTATGCTCGCACTTGACACACCTCCCTATGGACAGACAGGCTTCATTACAAGCGCGATTAGCAAGACTCCGGTCGGAAAGGTTTTTAAGGAAATGCTAAAATACTGGATACCGATAGAAGTAATGGGACTAGTAATAATTACTTACTGGGCCGATTTTGTTTTGTGGCTGCCAAGATTACTGGGGTATGCTCATTAGGTCATGATTGAGGCTTTTGAATGCAGAGTGTTGAAAGGATAGTAAGGATCGTAAATTCATTTAGTCTTGAGAAATCAAAGCTTAGCCTAGACGATTTGACGAAAAAAAGCGGTCTTCCAAAGGCCACCGTGTATAGAATTGCGGAAGCTCTGTGCAAAGAACATATGCTTGAGAAGGATACCCTAACGTCTACATACAGAATAGGAATCAAGCTCTTTGAACTGGGGAGTCTCTATCTTTCCTCTATGAGACTTAAAGATGTGGCATTTACTGAGATGGAGAAACTCCATTTGAAGACGGGTGAAACGATACACATGGGTATACTTGACGGGAATGAAGTCGTCTCCATTGAAGGATTTGAAAGTTCAAGGTCACTGCACACGAAGCTTTTGATAGGAAAACGAGCCCCTCTTTACTGCACCGCAGTCGGTAAAGCGATTTTGGCGTTTCTTCCTGATGCCGATCGTGAAGAGATGATAAAGGCTCTTGATCTTGTCCCTCAGACTTCAAGAACCATAACAGACAAGAATACTCTTAGGGAGGAATTGGAGACAATTAGATTGAGAGGAACGGCGTTTGACAAAGGAGAAAACGAAGAAGGAGTTGCATGTCTCGGGGCTCCTGTTTTTGATTCATCGGGTGAGGTCGTTGCATCAATAAGCATATCCGGTCCGATTTTCAGGATGGGAGAGAAAGTGATGTTTGAGTATTCCAATCTCTTGAAAGAAGTTGTGGAGAGAATCTCTTTTGCGCTAGGGCACGGATCACAGATGTAATGCCAAGTAGCTTGTCTAGACTTGTTTTGATAGACACATTGTTGATTAAGAATCCAACTATCAGTTCTCAATGACCCGGCGCGCGTCTTACAACCATCTTCCTTCAGATGCTTTTCTTGTCGTTCTTCAGAAGTCAGTTCGGTATGCAATGTCTGTGGCTGTGAATGCAGAATCAGGATTCGTTGGCGTTGTCCAGCATCTGCTTTCTGGTCTTCTGAGAATACCTGAGTCACAACATCCAAGATTCCCGTTCTCTATTTGAAGTAAACTGAAGTTTCTTCATATTCTAAGTAGATACTCTACCATTGATAAAAATCCAAGCGCAAATCTGGCAGCACACAATTGCACCTCTGACAGTAATTGAAGCGTGAAGAAAAATCGTTTGCATAAGAGACGCGTTCGCGATTGATGAATGAACAGCGTCTACTCTCTCCACAATCCATAAGCCTAATTTGACAAGTACGTGAAGCTACGGGAATCTGCTTCAGTTACCGTCAACTCTCCGCAGAGTCTTAATAATGATTTTTTTCACAATACATGAGGAATATAATTACGTGTAAGAAGACTAGAAGATATGTGGTTCACGTATTTTGGAGGAAGTTACAACGAGTATTGAATGTAGGGGAGGATTCATGATGCGAATAGCGGTGGTTCTATTGACAGTATTTGCTGTCGTCTTTCTGGCTACAGGGTGTATCTTCAAAACCGTTACTCTCACTATGCTTGAACCAGAAAACGGTGGGGAGGTTCAGCCCCTTCCTGGGGTTCACAATTACCTTACTGGTACTGTTGTGAGCATCGAGGCAACTCCCGGAGATAACTGGGATTTCGATCGATGGGAAGTAAATGGAGGGTTCTATTCAAGCGAGGAAGCAACGACTCTTAAGATGGACTCCGAAAAGGTCGTCAAAGTTTTTTTCGTGAGGAAACCTGTAACCCTGACGATGCTTGAGCCCTCTGGACAGGGTGATGTCGATCCGGATCCCAGCATGCTTTCCTTTGAGTATGGAGCTGTTGTAGACCTATCGGCTACCCCAACCAGAGGTTGGGAATTCGATCGCTGGCAGGTGAATGGAGCCTTCTACTCGAGCGCAGAATCTACGACTCTGACGATGGACAATGATAAGACTGTGAAGGCGTTCTTCAACGAAGAGCCTGCAGCTTCGGTGACACTATATATGCTCGAACCCATTGGGCAGGGTGAGATTCAGCCTCTAGCCGGAGATCACGAGTATAATGCTGGGACAGTCGTTACTCTTAAGGCAACCCCCTCTGAAGGCTGGTTGTTTGACCACTGGTTGGTTGAGGGCGCATTATATTCCAGCGACCAGGAAGCCTACCTCACAATGAATACAGATAGGAATGTAAAGGCAGTTTTTGTCAGGAAGACCTACACACTTACAATGCTCCAGACTTCAGGAAGTGGAAGTGTTGAGCCTCCAGTCGGTTCGCATGTTTATGAGGAAGGCACTGAAGTTATGCTAGTTGCTTCGCCTGCAAATGGTTGGGAATTTGATTACTGGCAGATCGATGGGGTAGTTGTTACAGGCAATCCGGAACACAAAGTAACAATGGACGCAAACAAGACGGCAAGAGCCTTCTTTGTCGAAGAACCACCTGTAGTCTTTACCTTGACGATGATGGAACCCTCCGGGCAGGGCTCTGTGAGTCCTCCGGTTGGGAATCACACATACATTGAAGGAACCCTTGTCTCCTTAACGGCAACTCCCGAAGAAGGATGGGAGTTTGAGTCGTGGTATGTGGATGGAGTGAATTTCTCAAATATCGCGAACGTCACAATTGTCATGGATAGCAACAAATCCGTCTCAGCCTCCTTTGTGAAAAAGGCTGAGAAGGTGATTCTAGAGATCTACAAGTCCGGAAGAGGGACAGTAAGCCCGCCGGAAGGGATGTATGAATATGATAAAGGATCTTCTGTCGATCTAAGTGCAACACCTGCTTCTGGTTATCACTTTGAAGAATGGCTTGTTGATGGTACAACTTATCTGGTGCAGAACATAACGATAACACTCGAGTGGGACACGGTAGCTATCGCTACTTTTAGGTGTAACTGTGGGGGCGAAGGTCAAGAGTGACGGTAGGTCTGAAGTATAGGTAGAGATCAAGAGTCGCTTCTCACTATCTCAAGGAATCCTTTGACGACTCTTTTGTCGAACAACGTGCCGGAGTTCTTGAGAAGACACTTGATCGTTTCTTCTTCGCTCCAGGCCTTCCGGTAAGGTCTATCGGAAATCAGCGCATCGTATACATCAACAACGGCGAATATTCTGGCGGCCAGCGGTATCTCTTCTCCTTTAAGTCCTCGAGGATGAGTATGCAGAAAGCAGATGTGAAGATAGACCAGGAAAAGATGGCTTCGGAAGTCAAATACGATGGCAAATACGTTCTAAGAACGAACACAAAACTAACCAATAGAGAGGTTGCTCAATCGTACAAATTACTGTGGAAAGTAGAGAGGGCATTCAGGGAACTGAAGAGCGGACTCGATCTTCGTCCTATATACCATTACACAGACACGAGGGTGAAGGGCCACATAATGATCTGTTTCCTTGCGCTTGTAATGGAGACTGCCTTATGTAGAAAGCTGAAAGAGATTGGAAGTGCTTTCTCTTACGCAGAAATACTCGAAGACTTGAAAGAGATAAGGGCAGTTGAGCTAACAGTAGAAGGCAAACGCTTTCTTGCAAGGACTGAAATGATGGGCAATGCTTACGACGCTTTCAAAGCACTCAAAATAAGACCCCCGGATCTACTCAAAGAGATTGCATAATATACCACTGTGGTGGTACGTCTGTTTTTCTTTTCATTTTTTCCTTTGTTTAGCTGTTTTTAGATTATGCGCTGTCAAAGTTGAGTCATTTGCGGGCGGTAGAATTTGCAGCTCAGTTGCGACGGAGTTCAGATTATTGTGTAAGCATGTGACGAAATCATTGAGTGAATCCTGTCGATGTTGTTCACATATCGGTTATTATTAAAGGTCAGGCAAAAGAAGAAGTGTATAATTATCATGTTAGGAGTAACGGTAATTTGAGGTGGTGATTTTGATGGGTTTTGCCGTCAAAAGAAGCAAAAAGCCCAGAATAGGACACATAAGAAACAACTTCATAAGAGCATCCGTTCTACTCGGAATAGTAACACCCGTATCGGTTTATGGAATTGTTGGATTCTTGAGCGCTGGAGATAGACTAGATGGTTTTGGATGGTTGTTATTTCTTTTGATAGCTGTCTGGATCCTTGTCGGAGCTATCTGGATTCTGTCTCTGAAAGCCTATCTAGAGGCGCGTGAGCAAGTAAAGAAGAGCCTGGGAGGTTTCAGAAGAAGAAATCTCAAACCGGCAGGCATCATGTTCAATAGATCACAGGCGAGTCCAATAAGGATGAAATCAACTTGACTTTCGATTATTGATGAACCACTCGTATAGTTCGGGATTAGAGTAAGTTTCTGTCCATGAATCGTGTCCGGCATCGGGATATATGGTTAACATGGGATGTGCACCGAACTCTTTCAGTGTCCTTACTAGAACTCTACTCTCTTCGATCGAGACTATGTTGTCCTTTTCACCATGAAAGGCCCAAACAGGAAGGTCTTTGATCTCTGCGACTCTCTCCGGAAAACCAAGAATTCCAAGTCCCCCGCCGCAGATTGGTGCAATGGCCGAGAAGAGTTTAGGGTACTCGACGGCCATATGCCATGTGCCAAATCCTCCCATTGACAGTCCTGTCAGATACAATCTTGAAGAGTCAACTCTATACTGTTCAACTATTGAATCTACAAGAAATCTCAGATCCTGAAGTCTGTTAAGCCACCAATCGTTTTCCGGGCATTGAGGTGAAACAGTTATGAAAGGAAAATCTGTCATCTCATCCACTACTTTTGGAATTCCATGCTTCTTAAGTAGCCTGAGATCGTCTCCCCTCTCTCCTGCGCCGTGAAGAAAGAGAATGAGGGGCCAATCACTCCCTTCAGAGTTGTACTGCAGTGGGAGTGAGAACAAGTAATCGAGCTTCCTGTTTAGAGAATAACTAATTCTTGATGAGTGAAGTTCCATTGTCACACCTCCTGGCAGTCTTCAATCAACAGCATAACATTACGGAAGTAGAATTCTTTAGCTCAATTTACAGTAAGAGACGTCTTGATCATCGGCAGGATTTTGATCGGCAACATACCGGCAGATGTCCATAAAGAGGAGTGAGAATCTATATTAGCTGACCTTGATGAGACGCATCGGAGGTTTATGAGCACATGTTTTCTATTGATTTTTCTATTGGTACCGAGTCATTAGCTGTTGGTCATACAGATCGGGCTTTCGTGGCTCGAGAGCGACCAGGGCCCAATGAGTCTACAATGATCGGCAGTGATGTGGGTCTAGTCAACTTCACCTGGTTCTATAGACCGAAATACCTGCCAGGATAGTTTCTTCAACTGCCAGATCTCGATTAAGCATCACTATATCAGCTATAGACCCTTCTTTCAGTCTACCTCTGTTGCTGATTCCAACGCTCTGAAGGGCGTTGTAGGAAGAGACTCTCGATAGTTCCTGAAGACTGCAGCCGGTCCACTCCCTGAAGTTTCTGGAAGCTCTGTCCATGGTAAGAGTACTTCCCGCAAGAGTCCCATCTTCGAGAGTTGCCTTGCTGCCATTGACTTCTACTCTTAGGCCTCCAAGATCATATGTTCCGTCATTCAGTCCGGTCGCATCAAGAGAATCAGTGACCAAAATTATGGCTTCACTACCACGAATCTTATGAATCATTTCAACGAATTCAGGCGCAGTGTGGATACCGTCTGCGATCATTTCCAGCTTCATGGGCAGCAAGAACCCTGATCCAACACAACCAATCTCCCTGTGATGAAGAGTGTTCATTCCGTTAGGAAAGTGAGTCATTCTCTTGCAGCCGTTCTCGTAAGCTTTCTTCATCTGAAGATAGGTGGCGTCTGTATGTCCAATAGAGATAGTGATTTCTCGTTTTGCAATCTCGGGGAGAACTTCAAGAAAGCCTTCGATTTCCGGAGCCATTGTTATGAGCAAAACGATATCCGATAGCACAGACTTAAGTTCTTCAACTGTTGCAGGTCTTATTACAGAGGGGTTCTGAGCGCCCTTTTTCTTTGGGTTTATGTATGGACCTTCAAAATGAACTCCCCTAACTGCTGTTCTGGGCCTCTCGGTAACATAGTCAGAAACAAGATCAGCAACTCTTTTCATTTCTTTCGCTTCAGCAGAAACTGTCGTTGGAAGAAAAGAAGTCACACCATGAGTTACAGCGAACTCCTCCCACCTTTCAAGATCTCTTGTATTCATCGTCATGCAGTTAATTCCAATTGCACCATGCGAATGCGTATCGACAAAGCCAGGCATGGCTATTGAACTGAAATCTCCGCCCGTTTTCGCAATTGATTCGATTTTGTTTCCAGATATTCTGATATTTGCGATGTATTCCCCATCGACTGGATCAACAACGAGAACCCTTTTTAATTCCATTCAAGTCATCTCCCTTCAGACTCAATTATTACATCATTGAGAGAAATCTGGGCAACGCATGAGCGAAGTCACTTGGTGGCAGGGAGGATACAGGGGGTATGAAAGACATCTCTAGAACGATAAGACATTCTTCGTCTTTGGAAGAGAGGGGGCGTATTCTCTGTTTTCGGAAAGTGAGCCGTTAACGGTTAACTGCTAAGGCTTCTGCACTTCTGGCTGCATTTCTCTTTCTTGTCGGAGAACGACGGGCCGTTGATTGCCGATGTTTATCAATTCTCGCTTTCTAGAAGCGAAGCTCTCTATAACGCTCTTTAGGGACTCCGTTTTCTACATCTAGTTTGCTTTGATAAGAGTACAGGCATCACCGTCTAGATAGCATCAGAACTTTTACAGCGGTAAGATCAAGCTATAGCCTTACATTTGGCATATAAAATGGCTTAACGGTTTGTCAGTTGAAGTTCTGAAATCAGCCAATACAGAGAAAAATGAAAATGAAAGTCGGCTTGTTGCCACTACTTGCCTTTGAGAAGGCCTATTCATGGATCTTATAGTCAATTCTCCGAAGTCCTCTTCATTGGAAGAACGTCTTGTTTCTCAACTTCCAGGTCTGAGATGGGGCTAGAGAACAGATACTTGAGCCCTCCTGTATCGATTTTAGCCGGTTAGCTTCACTGCTCCACTGGAAATTGAGCGCTTGAAATACGTACTTCTGGGAAAACTGCGAAGGTCATCCCTTGAGATCGCAAGACGAAAATACATCATAAGACTACAATTAGTGTTTAAATTTCTAAGGTCAAACAATATATACTTGCCTTGTTGTGTCCAATCAGGCAACAGAAAAGAGGGGGGTAAGCCATGAAATTGAAACTGGTTCTTGTAATCGTTCTTATTTCTACGGTTGCTTTCGGCAATTTCTTTCAACGGTCCGACGAGTATTTGAGAAGACAGAACGAACTGAAAAGCGCCCTGGAATTCTCACTGACATTTGAAGAGGCTAAAAAGATCATTATGAAACATTATCCGGAACTCAAGATCGATGAAGAAGTGAGAGAGTTCATCGTTGAAAGAGACATACAGAGAGCTATCGTTGACGGCGCAGAGATGTACTATACAGACTTGGAGCACAACCTCTTTACCCGCGATCCCGAACTTGTCGAGCGAGAGCCAGAGTGGTCGGCGGGCAACGTCTTGCTGGTCAGGTACCTTCTAGAAGAGTACGGACGGAGGAATACGCCTTTCGCCTCCTTCAAGCCAGCTCACAGCCCGTATTTCAACCCGAAGAATTACCTTGTGGAATATAAAGTAAATACTGAAAGATCTCTCCTGCCGGATAAAGGTTCGCTGAGAATCTGGTTCCCCCTTCCTTTGCAGACAGCGGCTCAAGAGAATATCTCTGTACTTGAGGTGACCCCGAAGGAAGCGGTGGTCGGCCTTCCCAGAACTTCCGGCGATATAGCTTATGTCCTCTTCGAGTTCGATCTTTCGAATCTCGTTGAGGATCTGGACATAACCGTGCAATTTACTTTCACACACTATCAGCAGCAGTTCGATATAGATCCCGATCAGGTGGGCGAATACGACAGGGAAAGCTCGCTTTACAGAGAATACACGAAGTCCGAAGGAAGCATATATTTCGATGAAAGATTCGAGGAGCTTGCCAGAAGCGTTGTTGGAGATGAGACCAATCCTTACCTTCAGGCAAAAGAGATATATTACTACGTTGTCCAAAACATCAAATACACTTTTATGGCCCACGTTGCAATAGAGGCGGCCGGAATTCCGGAAAGCCTCTACTCTTTTGAACACGGTTACGGTGATTGTGGTACTCAGTCGATGATCTTTTCAGCCCTCTGCAGATCGATCGGAATACCTGCAAGGGCGCCGGGAGGCTTTCAGGTCTTTTCCGGACAGCTGGGTTCTCATTTTTGGGCCGAGTTCTTCCTGCCGAATTACGGTTGGGTTCCTGTAGACACCTCGGCAGGACAGATTGCGACCTACACTTATGGTATTACCGAGGAAGAGCGAAAGGCGTTCATCGATTACTTCTTTGGCAACCAAGACCCTTTGAGACTCGTGGTTCAAAATTCCGTCGACTTCCTGCCCGCCGAAAAACCTGCCGACACTCAGCTGCTTGAGATCACGCTGCAGAGTCCGTTCGTCGAAAGCGAATTCGGCAATGAAGAGTTCGATGTCACTATTGCAATTCTTGATTCTTTCAGCATGAAGACGATTTTGTTGAAATAGAGCCGTGGTAGGGGGTAGCGGGTAGGGGGTCGGTAAGAGCAAAAGATCAGTTGCAAGATGCAGAAGTGATGCTGCCTCCGGCAGGAAGTGAGGCTCGCTGCGCGAGGAAGTGATGCCCGGAGGAACGTCCGGGGAAGTGATGCTGACGCTTTCGCGCCAGGGATTAAAGATCCCGTAGAAGCACTAAGGGTATACCGA